>CABTAA010000013.1 GCA_902482615.1 uncultured Collinsella sp. | reverse complement strand
GGGGGGTGAAGTCGTAACAAGTTAGCCGTACCGGAAGGTGCGGCTGGATCACCTCCTTTCTAGGGAGATAAGTTCTTAGAGAGACAAACTTTAACTCGAATAGAGGGCAGGAGCCCGTCCGGTGGATGTCGCCCGCGATGATTCCCCGCAGCACCCGGTCCCCGGGGTCGCACCCGCGTACCTTGAGAGCCGCATAGCGATAGGAGAGAGATGGAAGATCAATTTCTTCCAGACTCGATTCTTTTCTGCGATTTATCAGACAGAATGATAGCAATCATTCATCCGATCCAAACAAGAAGAATTCACTTATATATGAGTGAGGAGCATCTGATCGCGAGCACAGTACATACACTGTGCCGCGGTATGAGATACCCGAATTGCGACATACGAGCGCTATTCATGATATCGATTAATTTTTATTAGCGACACGTGGATATCCCGCGGGCCCGATGCGGTCCCGCAAGATACCACGGGCGCACGGCGGATGCCTTGGCACAGGGAGCCGATGAAGGACGCGGCAAGCTGCGATAATCCCCGGCGAGGAGCACACATCCTTCGACCCGGGGGTCTCCGAATGGGCGAACCCATCCACAGAGGTGTGGATATCCCCGGCCCGAACACATAGGGCCGGGGAGGACAACCCGGGGAACTGAAACATCTAAGTACCCGGAGGAGAGGAAATCAATCTCGAGACTCCCCGAGTAGCGGCGAGCGAAAGGGGACCGATGGCCAAACCGTCGAGCGGGCATACCCGGCAGGGGTTCCGCCGACGGGGTTGCAGGGCCGCGCATCCGGGGGCTGCCGCCCCCGGGCGCAGGTCCGGCTGGGGAGCGGAACGGCATGGGAGGGCCGGCCGCAGCGGGTGACAGCCCCGTACGCGAACCCAGACCGGACGGCGCGACGCGGTCCCTGAGTAGGGCCGGGCACGTGAAACCCGGTCCGAACCTGGGTGGACCACCATCCAAGCCTGAGTACTACCCTGTGACCGATAGCGCACCAGTACCGTGAGGGAAAGGTGAAAAGCACCCCGGGAGGGGAGTGAAACAGTACCTGAAACCGTGCGCCCACGAGCAGTCGGAGCACCTATATGGTGTGACGGCGTGCCTTTTGTAGAATGAGCCAGCGAGTCGCTGGCGCGGGGCGAGGTTAACCGAAAGGGAGCCGGAGCGAAAGCGAGCCTTAACAGGGCGACTTGAGTCCCGCGCCGCGGACGCGAAGCCGGGTGAGCTATCCGTGGGCAGGCTGAAGCGGGGGTAAGACCCCGTGGAGGGCCGAACGCACGTCGGTTGAAAACGGCGGCGATGACCTGCGGATAGGGGTGAAAGGCCAATCAAACCCGGAGATATCTCGTTCTCCCCGAAATAGCTTTAGGGCTAGCGTCGCGCGTTCACCGCCGGAGGTAGAGCACCGGATGGACGAGGGGGCTTCGCCGCCTACCGAATCCAACCGAACTCCGAATGCCGGCGGCCCAGAGCGCGGCAGTCAGAGCATGTGGGCTAAGCTGTGTGCTCGAGAGGGAAACAGCCCGGACCGCCCGCTAAGGTCCCCAAGTTCCAGCCGAGTGGCAAAGGATGTGCGTCCGCCCAGACAACCAGGATGTTGGCTTAGAAGCAGCCATCCATTCAAAGAGTGCGTAACAGCTCACTGGTCGAGTGGACATGCGCCGACAATACACGGGGCTAAGCTGGACACCGAAGCGGCGGGATTTTAATTCATTAGAATCGGTAGGGGAGCTTCCCATGGGCGGAGAAGCCGGAGGGCGACCGACGGTGGAGCGCATGGGAGTGAGAATGCTGGCATGAGTAGCGAGAGACGAGAGAGTAACTCGTCCGCCGTGAACCCGAGGTTTCCTGGGCAAGGCTAATCCTCCCAGGGTCAGTCGGGGGCTAAGGCGAGGCCGGGAGGCGTAGCCGACGCGCAGCAGGCAGACATTCCTGCACCGCGCACGCGGCGCTACGACCGACGGGGCGACGGATGGGGGTGGCTCGGCGGGGTTCTGGACGTCCCCGTGATGGAGCGCGGCCCGCGGACCAGGGAAATCCGGCCCGCATCAAGGGCGAGGCTCCGGACGAAGCGACTGAGCGAAGCGAGTGAGCCCGAGGTCCCTAGAAAAACCCCTAGGCAGGCGCGTGCGCGCCCGTACCGCAAACCGACACAGGTGGGTGGGTAGAACATACCGAGGCGATCGGGTCAACCATGGTCAAGGAACTCGGCACAATGGCCCCGTAACTTCGGGAGAAGGGGTGCCCGCGCGTACGTGAACCGGCTCGCCCGGGGAGCGGAGGCGGGCCGCAGTGGAGAGGCCCAAGCGACTGTTTACCAAAAACACAGGACTCTGCAGAAGCCGCAAGGCGACGTATAGGGTCTGACGCCTGCCCGGTGCCGGAAGGTCACGCGGAGGAGTTAGCCGATTCGGCGAAGCCCCGAAGCCAAGCCCCGGTAAACGGCGGCCGTAACTATAACGGTCCTAAGGTAGCGAAATTCCTTGTCGGGTAAGTTCCGACCTGCACGAAAGGCGCAACGACTTGGGCGCTGTCTCGACCATGGACCCGGTGAAATTGCACTGGTCGTGAAGATGCGACTTACCCGCGGAAGGACGGAAAGACCCCGTGAACCTTCACTGCAGCTTGGCATTGGCCGCTGGTCCCGCGTGTAGAGGATAGGCAGGAGGCACAGATCCGGAGGCGCCAGCCCCCGGGGAGCCGCCCTTGGAATACTGCCCTCGCGCGACCGGCGTCCTAACCCGAGGCCGTCAACCGGCTCGGGGACCGTGCCAGGCGGGCAGTTTGACTGGGGCGGTCGCCTCCTAAAGGGTAACGGAGGCGCGCGAAGGTCCGCTCGGGACGGTCGGCAACCGTCCTTTTGAATGCAAGAGTACAAGCGGGCTTGACTGCGAGGCCCACAAGCCGAGCAGGTGCGAAAGCAGGCTCTAGTGATCCGGCGGCCCCGAGTGGGTGGGCCGTCGCTCAACGGATAAAAGGTACTCCGGGGATAACAGGCTGATCTTGCCCAAGAGTCCACATCGACGGCAAGGTTTGGCACCTCGATGTCGGCTCATCGCATCCTGGGGCTGGAGCAGGTCCCAAGGGTACGGCTGTTCGCCGTTTAAAGCGGTACGCGAGCTGGGTTCAGAACGTCGTGAGACAGTTCGGTCCCTATCCTCCGTGGGCGCAGGAGAATCGATGGAGGCTGCCCCCAGTACGAGAGGACCGGGGTGGACGCACCTCCGGTGAACCGGTTGTCGACCAACGGCACGGCCGGGTAGCCGCGTGCGGCGCGGATAACCGCTGAAGGCATCTAAGCGGGAAGCCGTTCCAGGGATTAGTTCTCCTTCCGGTAAGGGCCCAGGTAGACTACCTGGTCGATAGACGGCAGGTGCAAGGACGGCGACGTCCTCAGCCGAGCCGCACTAATCGCCCGAGCTCTTCCGGAACCGCACCTCGCGGCCCGCGGGACATGCGCTCTTAGGCGCGGTCCGGGCACGAGGATGCCCCCGAGTCAGACCTTTCCTATGCGCCATGCGGCCCCCAGGGCACGTGAGAGAGACACCGGACACCGTAACGGTGGGCGCCGCCCACCGGTCAGCGGCCAGAGCATGGGGGGCACGCCCGGTCCCGTTCCGAACCCGGAAGCTAAGCCCCATCGCGCCGAGAGTACTGCGGGGTCAGCCCGTGGGAGGCCAGGGCGCCGCTGACCGGTGGACGGCACCGAGCCGTACGCTTGAACTGAGAAGGGGGAGGCCTCGCGGCCTCCCCCTTTTTGCGTTGTATACACGTTGTGCTTTGGGACCTAGCTCCCCCGTATTCGCTCTTACTGTTTGGCTGTATTTTGAGTTCTTCTAGTGTATTTGAGCGATAATTACTCGCATTGGCGTTAGGGAGGGCTTGATGTTTACCGTGTTTGTCTTGGGCAATATTGCTTCGGGTAAGTCGACTGCCTGCCGCTATTTCGAATCTCGTGGCGCTATGCTTATCGATCTGGATGAGCTTGCAAAATCTCTGTATGTGCCGGGCTCTGATATCGTCAATACTCTCGCGGATGAATTCGGTTGGGACATTTTGGATGAGGAGGGCGGCATTCGCCGCAGCATCCTCGCTTCTCGAGCTTTCGCTTCTCCTGATTCGGTCGCACGACTCAATGGCATCGTGCATCCCGTTCTGATTGAACAGCTTTCGCTGAGGATTCTCGATCCGGTTTGTTGTACGGTTTCATCTCCCCGTTACCCCTTTGCGGCGGTCGAGGTTTCTGCTCCGACTGGTTTTGAGGATGCATTTGGCTTGGCTGATGAAATTCTGGTCATTAGCGCCCCTTTGTCAGTTCGTCGCGAGCGCGCTATTCAACGTGGCATGGAGCCATCTGATTTCGATGCCCGTTCTGCTTGTCAGCCCGATGAGTCTGCGCTGTGCAATCTCGCTACAACGGTGATTGATAATGCCTCAGGCGATAATTCGCTCTTTGAGCAGCTTGACTCATGGCTTGCATGCCATGGGTTCGGGGATGTAGTGGATAAGGAGGAGGCCGATGCCTAAGACACGTTTCCTTACGTGGTATCGCCTTATACCGCTAGCTGCCGTTTTTGCCTTCGGCCTTATCTCATTCGTTTACTCGTATGCTCCTGCCGCTTTCTTTAAGCCGCTGTATCCGATTGACTACGAGGCGTATGTAAAGCAATCCAGTATTTCGCATAATCTGGATCCGTATCTGGTGTGCGCTGTCATTAAGTCTGAATCGAATTGGGATCCCGGGGCCGAGTCGAATCAAGGCGCACAGGGATTGATGCAGCTGATGCCCGAGACTGCCCAGGATATGATCGCCAAGGGCCTTGTCGACGGTGGCGAGTATTCGGCCGACAACCTTAACGATCCGGCTACGAATATCGAGTTTGGCTGTGCGTATCTCTCGTATCTTCTAGCGTATTTTAACGGGTCGACTGACAGTGCCATTGCCGCCTATAACGCCGGCATGGGCAATGTCGACGGATGGGCGCAGCAGAGTACGTCGCTTCATAATGCAATCACCTTTCCCGAGACGCAGGCGTATCTGATTCGTGTCAATAATGCCTGGGCTCGCTACAAGACCCTCTATCCCGATCGGTTCGTATAGGACTATGCCTGCCGCCTGCGTATACTGCAGATATATGAGTTAGGAGTATCCATGGCGGAATTTGAAGTAGAACGCGTTGGTGGTGAACTTAAGCGCTTTGGCGTTGAAGGCTCTGACGTGCCGTTTAAGGTCGTGTCTCCCTATGAGCCTGCCGGTTCCCAGCCTAAGGCCATTGAGTCGCTTGTGCAGGGCGTGAGGGACGGAGACCGCTATCAGGTTTTGCTGGGCGTGACTGGTTCGGGCAAGACCTTCACGATGGCAAAGACTATTGAGGCCCTGGGAAAGCCGACGCTGGTCATGGCTCCGAATAAAACGCTCGCCGCTCAGCTTGCGAGCGAGCTCAAAGAGTTC
Source organism: uncultured Collinsella sp. (assembly GCA_902482615.1). GTDB lineage: Bacteria > Actinomycetota > Coriobacteriia > Coriobacteriales > Coriobacteriaceae > Collinsella. Next base: position 10,325 of record CABTAA010000013.1, on the reverse strand, counting down.
TTTCCCAACAACGCTGTGGTCTACTTCGTCTCGTACTACGACTACTATCAGCCCGAGGCGTATGTGCCGCAAAGCGATACATATATCGAGAAAGACTCCTCGATTAACGAAGAGGTCGAGATGCTGCGACATCAGGCGACCGCATCGCTGCTCTCTCGACGCGATGTGATCGTTGTCGCATCGGTCTCGTGTATCTATGGCATTGGCTCTCCTGAGGACTATGCGGGTCTGGCTCCAAACGTCGACAAAAAGGTGCCGCTCGAGCGCGATGACTTTATCCATGCACTTATCGACATTCAATATGATCGCAATGACTATGACCTGGCACGCGGCACGTTCCGCGTGCGCGGCGATGTTGTCGACGTGTATCCGCCTTATGCCGAGCATCCGTTGCGGTTTGAGTTCTTTGGCGATGAGGTCGAGCTGATTGCCGAGATCGATGAGGTCACCGGTGAGATGCTTCGTGAGTATGAGGCCATTCCCGTATGGCCGGCATCGCACTACGTGACCGAGAAGCCGAAGGTCAAGGCGACTCTGAAATCGATCAGCGAAGAGTGCGAGAAGCGCGTGGCGGAGCTCAAGGCGACCGACAAGTTGCTCGAGGCGCAGCGTCTGCAGCAGCGCACCGATTATGATCTTGAGATGCTCGAGACGATGGGCTTTTGCAACGGCATCGAGAACTACTCGCGTCATCTGGATGGTCGCAAGCCGGGCGAGCCGCCGTTTACCCTAATCGATTACTTTCCCAAAGATATGCTCTGCATCATCGATGAGAGCCATGTGACGGTGCCGCAGATTCGCGGTATGCACGAAGGTGACCGCTCGCGTAAGGTGACACTGGTGGAACACGGTTTTCGCCTGCCCTCGGCGCTCGATAACCGCCCGCTTCGTTTCGATGAGTTTGAGGCAAGGATACCCCAGTTCATCTACGTTTCGGCAACACCGGGCGACTATGAGCTGCGGGTGAGCCAGAACGACGTTGAGCAGATTATTCGTCCGACCGGTCTGCTCGATCCCAAGATCGATGTGCGTCCGGTTCGCGGTCAGATTGACGATCTTGAGGACGAGATTCGCGAGCGCGTTGCCCGCAAGGAGCGCGTGCTGGTGACCACGTTGACCAAGCGCATGGCCGAGGACCTGACCGACCATCTGCTCGACGCGGGCATTAAGGTCAATTACATGCACTCTGATACGGCGACAATGGACCGTGTCGAGATCCTGCGAACGCTGCGCGAGGGCAAGATCGATGTCCTCGTTGGCATCAACCTGCTTCGCGAGGGCTTGGATCTCCCCGAGGTCTCACTGGTGGCAATTCTCGATGCCGATAAGGAAGGCTTCTTGCGCAACCGCCGTTCGCTGATTCAGACGATTGGCCGCGCGGCCCGTAACGCCGATGGCGAAGTCATCATGTATGCGGACGTTGTGACCGATTCGATGAAAGAGGCCATCGAGGAGACGCGGCGCCGCCGCGAGATTCAGATGGCATATAACGAAGAGCATGGCATTGTGCCCAAGACGGTGCGCAAAGCCATCAACGACATCTCAAGTTTTATTGCCGAGGCCGAAAAAACCGTGGGTTCCAAGGGGCGCTCGAAGGGCGACTCCCTTGGCCATGGCGCATTCTATACGCCCGATGAGTCGGGCGAAGGCGGCGTGCCGGAAACGGTGGCACCCGAGCAGACACTTGCGGAGCAGTTGGAAGAACTGCCGCATGACGAGCTTGTGCGGATCGTCGAAACCATGGAAGAGGATATGCGCAACGCTTCTGCCGCCATGGACTTTGAGGAGGCGGCGCGCCTGCGCGATGCCGTCGTTCAGATTCGGGCGATGCTCGAGGGTGCGTCTGAGGACGAGACGATCGAGCGCTTACGTTCGCAGGCCCGCAAGGGTTCCACGTTCGCATCGGGCAGAAAACGCCAGGGTGCACGGTTTAAGAAATAGCGAACAGGCCCCGAGTTCCCTGTGGAGCTCGGGGCCTGTGTCTTTTGCGTGCTGGAATTCGTGCGCTAGAGGTCTGCGATCAGGGCTTCGGCACAACGAATGCCGTCGGTGGCCGCGCTCATGATGCCGCCGGCATATCCAGCTCCCTCACCGCAAGGGTAGAGGCCCGGGGTCGACACGGCATGGCACGTTCGGTCTCGGGTGACAGTAACCGGTGAGCTCGAACGAGTCTCCACGCCGGTAAGAACGGCATCGGGGCGGTCGTAGCCTCGTAGCTTTTTTCCGAGTAGGGGAAGTCCCAGGCGGAGCGACTCGACGATATGCTGCGGCAGGGCTTCGTCAATTGCCGTCCAGGTCACACCAAGCGGATAGGTGGGCTTTACCTTTCCGGGCGCCTTGCTGGCGCGTCCTGCGAGGAAATCTCCGACGAGCTGTGCCGGTGCGTTCCAGTTGGAGCCGCCCAGGCGATAGGCGGCCGCCTCGCAGGCACGCTGGAGCTCGATGCCGGCGAGCGGGTCATCGTTGGGAAGGTCCTCAGGCGTGACGTTAACGAGCAGGGCGGCATTTGCGTTGCGTCCGTCGCGGGCATTGAGGCTAGCGCCGTTGACGCACAGGTTGCCCTGCTCGGAAGAGGCGGCGACAACCTGCCCGCCGGGGCACATGCAAAACGAGAACACGCTGCGGCCGTTGGGAAGATGGGCAACAAGTTTGTAAGGGGCCGCCCCGAGCGCTGGATGTCCCGCCGAGGCTCCATATTGGGCTCGGTCGATGTCGCGCTGCGGATGCTCGATGCGAACGCCCATGGCAAAGGTCTTTTGTGCGAGGGCCACGTTGTGGTCCTTAAGGAGCTCAAAAATATCGCGAGCAGAATGCCCGCAGGCGAGGATTAGGTGCTTTGTCTCGATTGGCTCGCAAGCGGCGTCTTGGGACGATTGGACATCAATACCGGTAATGGCGCCAGACGCGTCGATGTGAATGTCGACGAGCTTTGTTCGATAACGGACGACACCTCCGAGCTGCTCGATGCGCTGGGATATAGCGGTGACAACCGTGGGAAGGATGTCGGAGCCAATGTGCGGCTTGGCATCCCACAGAATATCGCGGGGCGCCCCCGCCTCGACGAAGGTTTCGAGGATAAGGCGATGGGCGGGATTTTTTGTTCCTGTATTGAGCTTGCCGTCCGAGAAGGTCCCCGCGCCGCCCAGACCAAACTGGATATTACTCTCGGGGTCGAGGATGCGCTCCTTTAGAAAGAGGTCGATCGCATGCGAGCGGCGAAATGCCGGGTCGCCGCGCTCGATGAGCAAGGGCTTAAGACCTGCTTCGGCAAGGGTGAGTGCGGCGAAAAGGCCGGCGCATCCGGCACCGATGACGACGGGGCGCTCTTTGGGTGCGCCGGAAACGGGGAAGGGGAATGAAGGCTCATCGTCATCTATCGCGCGTACGTGCGAGCGGTCACGTTCGGAAACGCTGTCGACCGCCTCTCGCTCGAGGTGGGGACTGGTCAGCTCAACACGAAAGCTCAGGATAAAATGGACGTCTCGTTTTTTGCGAGCGTCGATTGACTTGCGGTGGAGCTCGATGGACTTGATCTCGGAGTCCTTGCAACGTAGGACGCGCTTGGCGACTCGCTTGCCAACAATGAGGCAGGCATTTTCATCGCCGGCTTCATCGAGCGACGCGTTGACTTGGGTGATTTCGATCATCGAGGTCTCCTTAGAGGCAAGAAAGAGGCCGTCCGGTATCCCAGACGGCCCGAATGCGTTTTTGATTATAGACTGCGCGGCTACAGGCTGCTTGCAGCGCGAATGCCCGAGAGCCATGCCCACGCAAGGTTAAAGCCTCCGCAATCGGCGTCGATGTCGAGCGCTTCGCCGCAGACGTAAAGCGGGGCGTCGACAACGCTGCGCGCGCGTAGACTGGGTGTTGAGATGCTCTCGACAGATATGCCACCACGCGTGACCTGCGCCGAGCGCTCCTCGGCGGTTCCTTCGACGAGCAACTTAAAGTGCTTGAGGATCGAGACCAGGTGGATGACATCGTTGGAGCCTGGATGGCACTGCTCGAACGCTGTGCAGACGACGCGGGAGAGTTGCGGGGCAAGCATACCGTCGAGCCAACGGGGATCGCGGGGCGAAAAGCCGCCGAGCAGCTCAACGCGCCGGTTAAGCATATCGAGCAACTCGTCTTTAGAGAGGTCGGGGAAAACGTCGAGCAGGATCGTATCGCCGCGCTGGATACGACGGGAGAGGTTGAAGACAGCGACGCCCGAGATACCGAAGGTTCGAAACAGGACTTCACCGTCTTCGTGCCAGAGCTCATTATGATTGCGGGCGAGCGTCAAGCGGGCGCGGACGCGCAGGCCATCCAACGTCTTGAGTGCCGCCCGATCGCCGACGACCGTTGCCGATACGGGGCAGAGGATGGGGCGCAGCGAAGTGAGGGGGAGGCGAAACGTATCGGCGATACCGGTGGGGTTGCCACCCGTGGCGATAATTACGGCATGTGCCTCCAGGGCCTCGTTCTTGCGAGGGACATCGGCGAGCGCTTTCCGAAGCGAGCGGAGCTCCGATTTTCGGTCGTCGTGCTTTTTTGCCTTGAGCGCCCGCGCTGGACGGTCTATTTGGAGTGCCCAGCCTTCGGAAGCTTTGTGTGCCGAGGCAACGTTGGCTCCGCAGATTAAGGTGATACCCAGGCGGTCGCAAACATTGAGAAGTGCGTCGCGCACCGATTCGGCGCGAAGGGAGCGCGGGTACAGCCGGCCTTCCTCGGAGGTTGTCATGATGCCCAGCGAGGAGAAGAAACCCATAAGCTCTTGTTCGGGTTGGGGGCCCATGACAGATTCGACGAATGCGGGGTGGTTATACCGCTGAGGATCAATCGATTCGTTGGAGAGGTTGCAGCGGCCGTTACCGGTCGCAAGGAGCTTAAGGCCGCAGGCGACATCGCGCTCAACGATGCAGACGCTTTTGCCAGCACGTGCGGCCGTAATGGCGGCGGCGAGGCTTGAAGCCCCGCCGCCGATTACCAGGACGTCATAGAAGGCGCTCGTGTTCACTTAGGCCTCGTCGGTCTCGTGCGGGGTAATAGCCTCGACGGCAGAGACTGCCTTGGGCAACATGCCATCGGGCAGCGCGGTCTCGACCTCGCCCTTATCGCAGGCCTCGGCGAGTGCCGGATTAATGGGAAGCGTGCCCAAGATGTCGAGGTTATAGCGCTCTGCGACCTCGGGGAGCTTGCTCTTGCCAAAGACCTCGATCTTCTTGCCGCAGTCGGGGCACTCAATATAGCTCATGTTCTCGACGATGCCCAGAATGGGGACGTTCATCTTCTCGGCCATGTTGACCGCCTTGGCGACGATCATCGAGACCAGATCCTGCGGGCTCGTGACGATGACGATGCCGTCGACGGGCAGTGACTGGAAGACGGTGAGTGCGACGTCGCCTGTTCCCGGAGGCATGTCGACCAGCAGGTAGTCGATGGGGCCCCACGAGGTCTCGCTCCAGAACTGCCTGATGGCGCCTGCAATGACCGGACCGCGCCAAAGGACGGGGTCGGTCTCGTTTTGGAGCAGAAGGTTGGAGCTCATGACCTTGACGCCGTGCTCGGAGATTTCAGGCAGCATGAGGTTGCCAAGGGCATGGACGTGGCGTCCGCTCATACCGAACATCTTGGGGATAGAGGGACCGGTGATGTCGGCATCGAGGACGCCGACCTTGTGGCCGTGACGGGCAAGCTCGGTGGCGATGGCACCGGTGACAAACGACTTGCCGACACCGCCCTTGCCGGAAAGCACGGCGATGACGCGTTTGACCTCGGACAGCGTATTCTCCTCAAATTGCGACGGCGACGTTTGTCCGCCGGCGGCCTGTGCGTGCTCGCAACCCATGTATGACTCCTTTGTATATGTTGGGGCCGGGGCCCCGTGATGTGACACGAGCGTCATTGTACCCTCGTTTGCGAGCGGGAGTCATTTACGATGCATTTGGGCCGAGCGTGCTTGCAATACGATGGGTCCAAGCGAATGGGCGGGCTTACTGAACTTTGCTGGCGAACTCGAGGTATTGCATGCGCTGCAGCTTGTCGATCGTCGAGGCGTATGGGCTGTCTTCAGATTCCAAGTCGTAGCGCAGCCCGTCGGCACCAAGGTAGCCGGCGACATTGATGGTGGGCACATCTGACCTTGTTGCAAGCAGAGCCTTTTGATAGTCGGTGAGCGGGGCGCCGATCTTATTAAGGGTAATGGCTGCAATCTCGTTTGCCCCGACGGTGTCGTAGACGTTGAGCTCGGTATTGCCGGCGATTTCATAGTTAGCCCAGACGAAATATGTCGACTGATAGATACGGAAAGCGTGGCTTGCCGTATCTTCCTGAGGGTACAGCTCGTCGTTGAGAGTCGTTGCGGCGCTCGGCTGATGGTCGCCAAAAAAGACAAGGACAACCGGTCTGCCGATATTGCGGAGCTCGTTGATAAAGTACTCGAGGTCCCGGTCGGATGCGTTGATGCAGGTGAGATAGGTGTTGAGCGCGCTATTGGCGCCCTCGCTGGCTCCCTCGACCCAATAGTTTGTCAGCTCTTCGGCGGGAACGGTGCCGACATCGTATCCGCCATGGTTTTGCATCGTGACATCGAAGATGAACTGCGGAGCGTCGTCGGTCCTCAGCAGGTCGAGTATCTTGTCATAGGTGGCGTAGTCGCATACGCCGGCATGGTAACAGGGCGCACCTTCGAAATCGCCGATCGAAAGAAAGTCTCCAAAGCCCAGCTGCTGATAGATTTTATCTCGATGGTAGTTGACGGGGTTTTGCGGGTGCATAGCGGTAGCGGTATACCCAAGCTCCTTAAGGTCCTTTGCCAGACTGTTGACACCATTCATCTGATATAGCTGATAGGGGATTTTGCCTAATCCGACAAAGGCCGTTGTCGCTCCGGTCAAAAATTCGAATTCGGAGTTCGCCGTTCCGCCACCGGCGACCGAAGCGAGCATGGTGCCGCGAACAAGTGTGTCGGGAAGCGAGTTGTAGAATGCGGGGCCGGTGTACCCGGCCGCCTGGAGCTGCTCAAAGCACGAAAGGTCGCTAAAACTCTCGTTCATGACGGCAACAATCGTCGGCTTGATTTCATTGAACTGGGCAACGGCCGCCGCGCGCTGCTCGCTCGAGCCATACGTGCTGTCGTAGGTGGCGGAGAGCTCCTGCTCGATGCTCTGCGCCTCATCGGGCGTATAGTCTTCGGGCTTCTCAATGGGCAACTCGTTGACCATTTCGGTGAACGAAGTGATAAAACCCTGAGACGCATACGTGGTGATGGGCTGCCAACGGTCAAATCCAAAATTCAGCGCCTGCTCCAAGTCGATGCTGGAAAAGCCCGAGAGCCCCACAACGGTCACTAGCAGAAAAGCGCAGAGGTTAGCGGCGATTGCGGGGAAGACATGGGTGGGCGTACGGAGCTTTCTCGGTCGGATAAGCGAAAGAAGCCCCAGGGAAATCTCCAGCAGGGCGAGAGAGGTTACGATTCCGGCGGTAAAGGTAAACTCGTATCCCTCGCTCACTTCCATTGCGGTGCCAAGGGCCAAGATATCGCTTGGCAGGATGGCCTCGCCTTTAAACGTTATGACGAAGTGCTCGGCAATGCCAAGGATGCAACAGGCGGCGGGCACGAGGGCCATGACGCCTCCATGACGCTGTCCCAGCAAATAAAGGGAGAGCAGAACCGTCGCGAGCAGCCCGACGGAAAACCCGAATGAGTTGGCGGGAATGCGATAGAACGTTTCGTTACAGGCAATTTCGAGTGAAACGAACGAGAGCGCTGAAACAGCGGCGATGACAAGGATGTCACGGCAAATACAGGCAACCGTTCCCGTCGCAAGATCGGTTTGGTCGATAAGTCCCGAAACCAAGGGCTCGACAAGAAGTATGACGGCGGTAGCACCGAGCGCCGAATAAGAAAGGACCCATAGGGAATTGTCCTCATTTACGAGCAATTGATTCGTAATCCATGCAGCTACCATGCCGAGCGGGATGAGGAGCGTCGCGCACCAAAAGACGCGGGCAATGGGCGGCTTTTCATTGTGTTTGATTGAAAAATATACGCGCACCACGACGATGGCCACGATAAGGACGGCGATGAATATGGGCAGATTGGCCATGTCGCTCGAAGTGATTTCAAGGGGGATATCTTCGGTCATGGACGTTCCTCTGTTACAGCAAATTAAGTTCAGTATTAGATTACCGTAACCTTTCCACGGCATTTCGAGAAACAAAGCACCCGATACGCAAAGCTAAAGGTCTGCGAATCTTGTATTACGAACATCTGTGCGCGTCGAGTGCGCTAAACTCATCGGCAGTATGATTCGATGCAATAGGAGGCAAGGAGCTTCCATGTCTGATTCTTCTATCGTTATTCGCGGCGCTCGTGAGCACAACCTCCGTGATATCGATGTTTCCATTCCGCGTGACCAACTCGTGGTCATTACCGGTCTTTCTGGCTCGGGCAAGAGCTCGCTGGCATTTGACACTATCTATGCCGAGGGCCAGCGTCGATACGTCGAGAGCCTTTCGAGCTATGCGCGCCAGTTCTTGGGCCAGATGGACAAACCCGACTTGGATTCAATCGACGGCCTTTCGCCGGCGGTGTCGATCGACCAAAAGACGACGTCTAAAAACCCTCGCTCGACGGTTGGCACCGTAACCGAGATTTATGACTATCTGCGCCTGCTGTTCGCTCGTGTGGGCACCCCGCACTGTCCCGAATGCGGCCGCGTCATTGAGCGCCAGACGACCGACCAGGTTGCCGACAAGGTCTTGGCGGCGGGGGAGGGCCGCCGCGCGTTTGTGCTGGCACCGGTGGTGCGCGGGCGAAAAGGCGAGTACACCAAACTGTTTGAGGACCTTCGCGCCGAGGGCTTTAGCCGCGTGCGCGTTGACGGCGAAGTGCGCTCGCTCGACGACCCGATCGATCTGGACAAAAAGTTCAAGCACGATATCGAGGTCGTAGTCGACCGCATCGTGATTCGCGAGAACTCGCTGGGCCGTATTGCCGAGTCCGTTGAACAAGCGACTGCGCTGGCGCACGGCAATGTGAACGTATACTTGCTGCCCGACCGCGACGCTCCCGAGGGGACCGAAGGCGAGTTGCTGGAGTATTCGCTGGCGTTAGCGTGCCCGGAGCATGGACACTCCATCGATGACCTGCAGCCGCGTGATTTCTCGTTCAACGCGCCCTATGGCGCGTGCCCCGAGTGCGATGGCCTGGGCTTTAAGAAGACGGTCGATGCCGAGGCCCTAATCGAAGACCCCTCGAAGTCGATCGCCGACGGGGTCTTTGGCAGCCTGTTTGGCAACTCTAACTACTATCCGCAGATTTTCGCTGCGGTCTGTAAACACCTCAAGGTGAGCGTCGATACGCCGTGGGAGGACTTGCCCCCTCGCGTGCGTCGTGCATTCTTGGATGGCCTGGGCGATACGAAGATCTCGGTCGACTACCAAAAGCTCGACGGACGTCGCAGCCAGTGGGATACCAAGTTTTCGGGCGTGCGCAATATCCTGTACGAGCGCTATATCGAGACGACGAATGAGAACACCAAGGCGCGCTTGGAGAAGTACATCCGCGAGGAGCCGTGCTCGAGTTGCCACGGCGCTCGTTTGCGCCCCGAGATGCTCGCCGTTACCGTAGGCGGTAAGTCCATTTACGAGGTCTGCTGCCTATCGTGCCGCGAGTCGCTCAAGTTTTTTGAGGGTTTGGAGCTTACCGAGCGCCAACAATTTATCGGCGGGCGCATCGTTAAGGAAATCCTGGAGCGCCTGCGCTTTCTGGTCGATGTCGGACTTGACTATCTGACGCTCGATCGTGCCTCGGCGACGCTTTCCGGTGGCGAGGCACAGCGTATTCGACTGGCAACGCAGATCGGCGCGGGTCTCATGGGCGTGCTCTATATTTTGGACGAGCCCTCGATCGGTCTTCATCAGCGTGATAACGAGCGCCTGATCAAGACGCTCGAGCGCCTGCGCGATATCGGCAATACCGTTATCGTCGTCGAACACGACGAGGATACAATCCGTGCCGCCGACTACGTGATCGACATGGGGCCCGGCGCCGGCGAGCAAGGCGGTTTTGTTACAGCCAAGGGTACGGTGGAAGAAGTTTTGCATAATCCGAACAGTCTGACGGCCCAATATCTGAACGGTACCCGGCAGATTGAAGTTCCGGCCAAGCGCCGCAAGGGCAACGGCAATGTCCTGCGGGTGCTGGGAGCCCAGGAGCACAATCTGAAAAAGATCGATGTTTCCATTCCGCTGGGTACCTTTACCTGTGTTACCGGCGTATCTGGTTCCGGCAAATCCTCCTTTGTCAACGAGATCCTCTTCAAGCGCCTGGGTGTGGA
>CABTAA010000012.1 GCA_902482615.1 uncultured Collinsella sp. | reverse complement strand
GTGTGGCAGCCGGCCAGCCTCTGCCCTTTGAGCAGGAGGACATGCCGGTCCGCAACCACGCCATGGAGTGCCGCATCAATGCCGAAACGCCGGACTTTCTGCCGTCATGTGGAACGGTCACCACGTTGCGCGTGCCGGGTGGTCCGCGCGTGCGCTGGGATTCCGCCATGTTTACCGGTGCGACAGTTCCGCCGTACTACGACTCCATGCTCGGCAAGCTCATCGTGTGTGCGCCCACGCGTGACGGCGCCATTCGCAAGATGCGCTCGGCCCTGGGCGAGCTCGTGATTGAGGGCGTGAGCGAAAACAGCGAGCTTCAGCTCGACGTGCTGGCAAACGACGAGTTCTTGTCGGGCATGTATCACACCGATCTGATGGGGCATCTCTATGCTGATGAATAGAAAAGCGAAGACGGTTAACGTCCTCGAGGGGCCGATAACCGAGTCGTGCGCCGAGTTTCCCGCGCGCCACGTGTTTATCAAGTGCCCGGAGTGCCGCCGCGTGATCGATGAGGCACGCCTGCACGACAATCTCGAGGTCTGCCCTCGTTGCGGCAAACACTTTCGCGTGAGCGGTCGCGCGCGCATGCGCATGACGGTCGACGAGGGCACGTTTGAGGAATGGGATGCCAATCTGGTGTCGGAGGACTTCCTCTCGTTTCCCGGCTATGCCGATAAGCTCAAGAGCGTGAGCGAGCGTTCGGGCGAGCGCGATGCCGTTGTGTGCGGCAGGGGCAAAATCTGCGGTTGCGATACCGCGCTCTTCTTTATGGACGCTAACTTTATGATGGGCTCGATGGGTTCTGTGGTGGGCGAGAAGATCTGTCGCGCATTTGAGCGTGCGACCGAGCTAGGATTGCCAGTTGTCGGCTTTACCGTTTCGGGCGGTGCGCGCATGCAAGAGGGCGTGACCTCGCTTATGCAGATGGCCAAGATTTCTGCGGCGGTTAGGCGCCACAGCGAGGCGGGCGGCCTGTATATCACGGTGCTCACCGACCCCACGACCGGAGGCGTAACCGCGAGCTTTGCCATGGAGGGCGACATTATCCTGGCCGAGCCCGATGCCCTGACGGCATTTGCCGGCCCGCGCGTGATCGAGCAGAACATGCACAAGCGCCTGCCCAAGGGATTCCAGCGCTCCGAGTTTTTGCTGGAGCACGGCTTTTGCGATGCCGTTGTTCCGCGTGGCGAGATTGCGCTCACGGTAGGCGAGCTGTTGGCGCTGCACGAAGGGCATGCGCCCAGCCTGGGGGCACCGCATGAGATCGTGCATACGGGTCGTCGCGGCAAAAAGCTGGGACACTTGTTTAAGCGCTCGGCGGCACCAAAAACCGCGCTCGAGATTGTCAAGCAGACCCGCTCGGCAGATCGCGCCACGGCAGGCGAGATGATCTTGCTGGGCCTGGATGGGTTTGTGGAGCTGCACGGCGACCGTTACTTTGGCGACGACGCCGCTGTGGTGGCTGGCATTGGCTGGAAAGACGGACGCCCCGTAACGGTCATCGCCATCGAGCGCGGCACCACGACCAAAGAGCGTATGCGCCGCAACTTTGGCATGGCACATCCCGAGGGCTACCGCAAAGCGCGTCGCCTTATGCGTCAGGCCGAAAAGTTTGGTCGACCGGTTCTGTGCCTGGTCGATACTTCGGGCGCCTTTTGCGGCATCGGTGCCGAGGAGCGCGGTCAGGGCGAAGCGATTGCCCAGAATCTCATGGAGATGAGTGGCCTTAAGACGCCGATTGTCTCGGTGGTAACAGGCGAGGGCGGCTCCGGTGGCGCGCTGGCGCTGTCCGTGGCCGACCGCATCCTGATGCTCTCGAGCTCGGCCTATTCGGTCGTGAGCCCCGAGGCCTGTGCGTCGATCCTGTGGAAGGATACCGAGCGCGCGAATGAGGCCGCCGAGGCGCTGAAGCTCACGGCCCCCGATCTGTTGGCGCTCGGCATCATCGATGGCATTGTTGACGATAGGGGCCTGTCGCATGAGGAGATCGCCGGTGCCGTCATGTCCTCGGCATTTGATGCCTTCGATACGCTTGGGCGGCTCGACGACGCGACCCTCACAAACCTCCGCTACGAAAAGTACCGCGCAATCGGTCGGTATCGCACGATGTGACAAAGGGACAGTCCGCATGTCACATTGGGAAAGGGTTCCTGTGTCACAAGTTTCTAACACCTCGTTTACAACGACGGTCTCATCAAACGCCATGGCCGTGGTGGACTATCTGTCCAAAAGCATGATGTCGGCGTTGCCGTTTATTGTCTGCGCGGCGTTGTTCCGCACCGTCGCCGTCATTATGGGCGAAGGCATGCTGGGCCTATGGTCTGCCGATTCCGAAATCTATCGCCTGTTCTACAGTTGGCTCTATAACGCCGGTTACTACTTTTTGCCCATTTATCTTGGTTGGGCGGCCGCCCGCCAGCTCGGTTGCTCGGAGCAGCTGGGCATGATGCTGGGCGGCGTATTGATTGCGCCCGATCTGCTTAAGCTCGTCGATGCCGCATCGACGACGGGGGCATCGATGACTTCCGTGTATGGTCTGCTTCCCGCGCCGGTCAACGATTACACGACGACTGTTATTCCGGTTCTCATCTCGGTGCCCGTGCTATGGCGAGTGGAGTGTTTCTTTCAGCGCGTTATCCCTAAGGCCGTGGCGTTTTCGTTCGTTCCGTTTGCGACCATGCTTGTCATGGTTCCGGTTTCGCTGTGTGTTACGGCACCGGCGGGCAGCTATCTGGGCATGCTGTTGGGCCAGCTTATGTTTATGCTTGGCAATTCCGGTGGCATCGTGTCGCTGCTCACGCTCATGGGGCTTGCCGCGGGCTGGGAGTTCCTTAAGATCGCGGGCGTCAGCAACGTTGTCCTATCGCTCGCCTATGCACAGTTTATGAGTGTGGGAACGGATTCGTGCATCCTCATCGCCGCGACGATGGCAACGTTCGCGGTTTGGGGCATGCCCTTTGGCGCGTCACTCCGCGTTGCGGATAAGGACGAGAAGGCGCTCTTGCTGGGTTATTCGATCTCGGGTGTTCTTGGCGGCGTAAGCGAGCCGGCGCTGTACGGTTGCGGCTTTAAATATGGCAGGTGCCTGACGTGCATGGCCATTGGCGGCGCCGTCGGAGGCCTTGTTGCGGCCGTGGGCCACGTTACGGCCTATACCATCGGCATGACGAATGTCCTCATGGTCATTGGCTTTGCCACGGGCGGCATCTCGAACCTGCTGTGGTGCTGCGTTGCCGGTGGCACGGCATTTGCGGCGTCTGCGGTGCTGAGCTACTGCTTTGGCGTGGTGCCGGCGAAGGGGCGGGCGACGGGGGACGGAGCCGATTCGCCCGAAACGGTGGCGAGCGCTGCTGAAGTAAGCGCATAAACCTGTGCGACAAAAGGACGATTCCTTTGTCACATTCCAAGGCCGTGGCCCGTGTGGGCTGCGGCCTTTTTGTATCTGGGGGACAAAGTGGCTACACTACAATCCGTTTGAGCAATAGATATATAGGTAGTACCGTGGGGGCGGATGCAGATGGTGGAGTGGATAGTTAAGCGCGCGCAGGGCGATCGTGCGCGTGTGGGCACGTTAGCGGGCATGGTGTGTATTGTCGCCAATGTTGCGCTTTGTGCTGCGAAGGGCGCAATTGGTGTGGTTTCGGGATCGGTTTCGATCGTGGCGGATGCCATGAACAACCTGTCCGATGCCAGTTCGAATATCGTGAGCGTGCTGGGCTTTAAGCTGGCGAGCAAGCCGGCCGACCCCGAGCATCCTTACGGCCACGGTCGCTACGAGTATCTCTCGGGATTGGTCGTGGCGGCACTCGTGCTGCTGATTGGCGTTGAGCTGGTGAAGTCCTCGGTTGAGCGCGTCATCCACCCCGAACCTGTCGAGTTCTCGCTTGCCCTGGTGACAGTTCTCGTGCTTTCGATGGTTGTTAAGCTGTGGATGGCGGCCCTCAACCAAAAGCTCGGCGATCGCATTGAGTCCGAGACGCTGCATGCGACTGCGCAGGATTCCAAGAACGATGTTCTTGCCACGGGCGCCGTGCTAGCGTGCGCAATTATTTCGCAGGTGACGGGCATCAATCTTGACGCGTGGGTCGGCCTTGCCGTTGGCGCCTATATTGGCTGGAGCGGCTTTGAGCTTATCCAAGATACGGTGAGCCCGCTTTTGGGCCAGACGCCCGATCCTAAGCTCGTCGAGCATATCCGCAGCAAGATCATGAGCTATCCCGGCGTCTTGGGCGTCCATGACCTAATGGTTCACGACTACGGCCCAGGCAGGAAGTTCGCAAGCGCTCACGCCGAGATGGCAGCCGAGGCCAGCCCGATGGAAAGTCACGACACGCTCGATAACATCGAGCAGGCGTTTAGGAACGAAGACGGCATGATCGTCACGCTTCACTACGATCCCATCGTGACCGACGACCCCAAGGTGGCGAGCATGCGCCTGCGCATCAACGCAATGGCTCAACAGATCGATAGCCGCCTTTCGATTCACGACCTTCGCTGCGTGCCGGGTCCTACGCACACCAACGTGATCTTTGACTGCGTGCGTCCCTCAGATCTGCAGATGAGTGCCGAAGACGTAAAGCACGCGCTGGCACAACGGGTCGAGTCGGAATACCCCAAGTCGATTGCCAAGATCACGATCGATGAAGACTACGTTGGGCATACCCACGAGTAGGGCTGCGCCGGCAAAGCAAGTTATACAGAAGGGGAGAGCATGAAGCGTCTATATCTACTCCGCCACGGCCAGACAGAATTCAACGTTAAAAAGCTCGTCCAGGGTCGCTGCGATTCACCGCTCACCGATCTGGGCCGTCATCAGGCACAGACAGCAGCCGCATGGCTAAAGGCCCACGGCGTCGTCCCCGATAAAGTGGTCTCTTCGCCCTTAGGCCGAGCCATGGACACAGCTCAGCTCGTCGCAACAGAACTCCTTGGCGCGGACGCAGCAGTCGAGTCCTGCGAAGGCATCATCGAGCGCTGCTACGGCACCTTCGAAGAAGGGCCCCACGATGCCCTTCCCACCGACGTCTGGGATCCAGGCGAGGATCTGGTCCCCTTCGGAGGAGAAGGAAGCCGCGCGCTGCAAGAGCGCATGGTAGACACCCTCACCAATCTCATGAGCGCCGAGGGCATCGAAACCCTCCTAGCAGTAAGCCACGGCAGTGCCAGCCGCCAATTCATCAAGGCTGCAGCCCCAGAGGGCTTCGAGCTCCCAACAAAACTCCCCAACTGCGCCATCATGATCTTCGATTTCGAAGAGGCAAAGCCACAAGCAGAAGGCGAGCCAATGCAATGCAAGTTCACCCTCCAGCAAATAGTGGACCCCCAACAAAGTCATTAGCCTGAGCGAGCAAGGTTTAGCAGACATCAACGTGGCGTTCCCAGTGTGCGGCGGAGGGGGCGGGCCACGCACTTTACCTGCGTAAACAATGTGAGTGAAATATGAATCTCGATGGATACGCCCGCAGCCGTGTATACTAAACAGCTGTGTGAAACCAGGGGAGTATTCTGGCTGGACAAAATGCCTGCTTAATAGGGTTGTCAGGTAGTCCGGACGCAATACAAGACTGGGGAGCACGTCGTGTAAGTAGTGGTCCTCTAGGGGCGTACGCTCGGTGGTGTACGCATTGTCCCAAGACCACGCGAGAGTTGGGATCATATCTTGATCAGCATGATTCTCGGCCGCAAGATTGGCATGACCCAGGTTTGGGACGAGGACGACAACGTCGTTCCTGTCACGGTCATCCAGGCTGGCCCCTGCGCTGTCTCGCAGGTTAAAACTCAGGCAACCGACGGCTATGACGCCGTCCAGATCGGTTTCGGCGACATCAAGGCCAAGAACGTGAACAAGCCCATGGCTGGTCACTTCGCCAAGGCTGGCGTCGAGCCTGTCCGTTTCCTTCGTGAGGTCCGCGTCGAGAACGGCGAGGAGCACAAGGTCGGCGAGGTCGTTACCGTCGCTGATTTCGCTGATGTCGAGAAGGTCGACGTCATCGGTACCTCCAAGGGTAAGGGCTTCCAGGGTCGCATCAAGCGCTGGGGTCAGCGCCGCGGTCCTATGACGCATGGTTCTCACTTCCAGCGTCACCCCGGTTCTATCGGTCAGTGCGCCTATCCTGCGCGCGTCCTCAAGGGCGTCAAGATGGCCGGTCACATGGGTAACGAGCGTGTTACCGTCAAGAACCTTTCCGTTGTCCGCATCGATGCCGAGCAGAACCTCATCTTGGTCAAGGGCGCTGTCCCGGGTGCCAAGAATGGTCTCGTCGCCATCCGTATGGCCTAAGGGCCCAGCCCATTTAGCCCAGCGTCATACCAAGGAGAACACTTAAATGGCAAAGTTTGAAGTAAAGAACAGCGAGGGCAAGAAGGTCGCCGAGGCCGAGCTCGCCGCTGAGGTGTACGGCATCGAGCCGAACATCCACGTTATGCACCACATCGTCAAGTGCCAGATGGCCTCTTGGCGTCAGGGCACCCAGTCCGCTAAGGGCCGCTCTGAGGTTTCCGGTGGCGGCAAGAAGCCTTGGCGTCAGAAGGGCACCGGCCGTGCCCGCCAGGGTTCCATCCGTGCTGCCCAGTGGCGTCACGGTGGCGTTGTCTTCGCCCCCAAGCCCCGTTCCTACGCTAAGCGTATGAACAACAAGGAGGTCAAGCTGGCTATGCGCTCCGCGCTGTCCGCCAAGCTGGCCGATGGCGAGCTCGTGCTCGTCGACGACTACGGCTTCGAGAAGCCTTCCACCAAGGCTGCCGTTGCCATGCTCAAGGCTCTCGGCCTTGAGGGCAAGCGTCTGACCATCATCGTTCGCGATGAGGACGTCAACGCCTACCTGTCGTTCCGCAACATTCCCAAGACGTTCATCATCACTGCCGACGAGGCCAACACCTACGATCTCGTCAACAACAACGCCGTGCTGATGCCCGCCGACATCGCCGCTCACTTCGGGGAGGTGCTTGCATAAATGACCGCCCACGAGATCATCATCCGTCCGATCGTGTCCGAGCGTTCCTTCTCCGGCATGGAGCTGAACAAGTACACGTTCGAGGTCGCCAAGGATGCTAACAAGTATCAGATCAAGGACGCTGTCGAGGAGATCTTCGGCGTCAAGGTCGTTCGCGTGAACACCCTGACGGTCAAGCCCAAGACCAAGCGCGTGCGCTATGTCGCCGGCAAGACCCGTTCTTGGAAGAAGGCCATCGTCACGCTGGCCGAGGGCGACACCATCGAGGTCTTTGGCAACCAGGCCTAAGACTCGCTGCTGTTGAGTGAGCTCATGCCTCCCAAATAGGGGAGGCGAGAGCTCAAGGTTTTGGGCGTATAAAATGGACACGCCCGGAGCCGTGTATACGTCCGGTGTCATCGCACCCGAGGCAGAACCTCGAATCCCTGTCTGTGATGGCTAACGGATTCCTATTGAAAGGGATTGTAATGGCTGTAAAGCACCTTAAGCCGACCTCCGCTGGTAGGCGTTGGCAGACGATCTCCGATTTCTCCGAGATCACCTGCACCAAGCCCGAGAAGTCTCTTCTCGAGCCCCTGCCCAAGAAGGCCGGTCGTAACAACAACGGCCGCATCACCACCCGCCACCAGGGCGGCGGCGTGAAGCGTCGTTACCGCGTGATCGACTTCAAGCGCAACAAGGACGGCGTGCCCGCCAAGGTTGCCACGATCGAGTACGATCCGAACCGTTCCGCTCGCATCGCTCTGCTGCACTACGCTGACGGTGAGAAGCGCTACATCCTGGCCCCCAAGGGCCTCGAGGTCGGTCAGACCATCATGTCCGGTTCTGACGCCGACATCAAGCCGGGCAACGCTCTGCCCCTCGCCGACATCCCCGTCGGTACGCTCATCCACGCCGTCGAGTTCCAGCCGGGCAAGGGCGCTGCTATCGCCCGTTCCGCCGGTAACTCCTGCCAGCTGATGGGTAAGGAGGGCAAGTACGCTATCGTTCGTATGCCTTCCTCCGAGATGCGCCGCATCCTCGTTACCTGCCGCGCCACCGTCGGTGAGGTCGGCAACGCCGATCACTCCAACATCGTCATCGGCAAGGCCGGCCGTAAGCGTCACATGAACGTGCGCCCGACCGTCCGCGGTACCGTCATGAACCCTGTCGACCACCCGCACGGCGGTGGCGAGGGCAAGAACCACACCTCTGGTCGTCCCTCTGTTACCCCCTGGGGTAAGCCGACGAAGGGCCTTCGTACGCGCAAGAAGAAGAAGGTCTCGAACCAGCACATCATTCGTCGCCGTAAGAAGTAATTTCGGATACCGAGTTTTAGGAGAAAGCACTTATGAGCAGAAGTCTCAAAAAGGGCCCGTTCGTGGAGACTCGCCTTCTCTCGCGTATCACCGCGATGAACGAGGCTGGCAAGAAGGACGTCGTGAAGACCTGGTCCCGCGCGTCCACCATCTTCCCCGAGATGGTTGGTCACACCATCGCCGTCCACGACGGCCGCAAGCATGTGCCCGTGTATGTTACCGAGTCCATGGTTGGTCACAAGCTCGGCGAGTTCGCGCCGACTCGTACGTTCCGTGGCCACAAGGCCAAATAGGGGGTTAACCGTAAATGGCAACTAAGTCTATTGAAACTGAGGCCACCGAGGTTCGCGCCGTCGCTAAGTACGTGCGTGTTTCCCCCAGCAAGGCCCGCCTGGTGGTCGATCTGATCCGCCGCAAGCCTGTCGCTCAGGCCTTCGACATCCTCCACTTCTGCGACCGCGCCGTCGCCGTGGATGTCGAGAAGGTTCTCCGTTCCGCCGTTGCGAACGCCGAGAACAACAACGGTCTGCGTGCCGACAACCTGGTTGTCGCCGCTGCCTATGCTGACGAGGGTCCGACGCTTAAGCGCATCCGTCCCCGCGCCAAGGGTTCCGCTTCTCGCATTCTGAAGCGTACTTCCCACATCACCGTCGTCGTTGCTCCTCGAAAGGAGGCGTAAAGCTGTATGGGTCAGAAAGTCTACCCCACCGGCTTCCGTCTTGGCATCACCGAGAACTGGCGCTCCCGCTGGTTCGCAGAGAAGGATTACGCTAAAACCCTCGGTAACGATCTCGAGATCCGCAAGTACCTCGAGAAGCGTCTTTCCCGCGCAGCTGTCTCCCGCGTCGAGATCGAGCGCGCTGGCGACAAGGTGAAGGTCATCATCCTCACCGCTCGCCCCGGCGTTGTCATCGGTAAGAAGGGTGCCGAGATCGATACCCTCCGCACCGAGCTCGAGAAGGTCGCTGGCGTCTCCAAGGGCCAGCTCTCCGTCGACGTTGTCGAGATCAAGCGCCCCGAGCTCGACGCCAACCTCGTTGCTCAGTCTATCGCCGAGCAGCTCGAGGGCCGCGTTGCCTTCCGTCGCGCTATGCGCAAGGCTGTCCAGTCCGCCCGCAAGGCCGGCGCTAAGGGCATCCGTATCCAGTGCTCCGGTCGTCTCGGCGGTGCCGAGATGGGCCGTCGTGAGTGGTACCGTGAGGGTCGCGTGCCTCTGCACACCCTCCGTGCCAAGATCGACTACGGCACGGCTGTCGCCAGCACCACCATGGGCGCTTGCGGCGTGAAGGTCTGGATTTACCTGGGCGAGAAGCTCCCGGGCCAGCCTGTTCCCAACCCTGCACTCGAGGGCTCTTCCCGTCCTCGTCGTCGTAACTCCGAGAGGAGGGGTCAGTAGTGCTTGCCCCTAAGCGTATTCTTCACCGCAAGGTGCAGCGTGGCTCCATGAAGGGCCAGGCCAAGGGTAATACCGAGCTGCATTTCGGCGAGTTTGGTATCCAGGCTCTCGAGGCCCATTGGATCACCAACCGTCAGATCGAGGCCGCTCGTATTGCCATGACCCGCTACATGAAGCGTGGCGGTCGTGTCTACATCACGATCTTCCCCGATAAGCCCATCACCAAGAAGCCTGCCGAGACTCGCATGGGTTCTGGTAAGGGTAACCCCGAGGAGTGGGTGGCCGTCGTCAAGCCCGGCCGCATCATGTTCGAGGTCAAGGGCGTGCCCGAGGAGGTCGCTCGCGAGGCTCTGCGTCTTGCACAGCACAAGCTTCCCATCAAGACCAAGATTGTTGCTGCCAAGAACGCTGAGCAGCGCATCGAGAAGGAGATGGCTGAGGAGGCCGCTCTCGAGGCCAAGTGGGCTGCTGAGGACGCCGCCGCCGCCAAGGAGGAGAACTAATGAAGCCCGCAGAGATTCGTGAGCTCTCGGACGCTCAGCTCGTTGAGAAGCTGAAGGAAATGCGCGCCGAGCTCTTTAACCTTCGTTTCCAGATGGCCACCAGCCAGCTGGACAACACCGCTCGCGTCAACACCGTGAAGAAGGACATCGCTCGCGTCCTCACGGAGCAGCGCGCCCGTGAGATCGCAGCGGAGAAGTCCGCTGTCGCCGAGTAGGACCTAAGGAGAGAACATGACTGATTCGCGTAACTCGCGTAAGGTCCGTACGGGTGTCGTTACCTCCGTCTCCGGTGCCAAGACCATTGTTGTCACCATCACCGAGCGCAAGCGTCACCCCAAGTACGGCAAGATGATGACCAGCTCCAAGAAGCTGCACGCTCACGACGAGGAGTGCACGGCTGGCGTGGGCGACACCGTCCGCGTTATGGAGACCCGTCCTATGTCCAAGATGAAGCGTTGGCGCCTCATCGAGGTCGTCGAGCGCGCTAAATAAGCAGTCGCTCTTACGACTTGTACGTTTCCGAAGATGTGCGTATGTCTGGCTTGCATACCACTGGCCGTATAAAGGCTGCGCACCTCTCTTCGGTTCTTAGTTCGGAGGAACATCTACCATGATTCAGATGCAAACCATGCTGAACGTCGCCGACAACTCCGGCGCTCGCAAGATTCGCTGCATCAAGGTGCTTGGCGGTTCCAAGCGTCGTTATGCAGGCATCGGCGATGTGTTCATCGGTGCTGTCCAGGAGGCTACCCCTGGCGCCAACGTCAAGAAGAAGGACGTTGTCCGTTGCGTCGTCGTTCGCACCGTTAAGGAGATCCGCCGCAAGGATGGCTCCTACATTCGCTTTGATGAGAACGCCTGCGTTGTCATCAACAACGATGGTTCGCCCGTCGGCACCCGTATCTTCGGGCCTGTCGCTCGTGAGCTTCGTGACAAGAAGTACATGAAGATCGTCTCGCTCGCTCCCGAGACCCTGTAGTTAGGGGAGATATATGTATATCAAGAAGGGCGATAAGGTCCAGGTTCTCTCTGGTAAGGATCGCGGCAAGCAGGGCGTTGTCCTGCGTGCTCTCCCCGCCGAGAACAAGGTCGTTGTCGAGGGCGTTTCGGTCGTCAAGAAGGCCGTCAAGCCCAACGCTGCCAACCAGCAGGGCGGCATCGTTTCGCAGGAGGCTCCCATCGACGCCTCCAACGTCAATCTCGTCTGCCCCGAGTGCGGTAAGGTTACCCGCGTCGGTCACGAGAAGGACGGCAAGAACAAGCTGCGCGTCTGCAAGAAGTGCGGCCACAAGTTCTAAGCTGCCCGCAACATCAAGTTGCTAGCAAAGGCCCGGATGCCCCACGGCATCCGGGCCTTTTTCTATCCCCACTCATTGGGGACAGACTTAAATGACTAGTTGATAGGGACGGTCTTTAGATCTGTATATCTGGCCATCTAGTACTCATTGGGGACAGACTTAAATGACCAGTCGTTGGGGGACAGTCTCTATGTGCCGGCAGTTTGGGACGGTCCTTTGATGTCTGGTGCCCCCAGAGGGGTGAAGTAATACAGCTGGCTCTGTCTTTTAGGGCTATGGTGTTCCGCCCCTTTGTGTTTCACAAGGATCGTCCCGTGCGCATTTATGCGCATAACTGCACAAACATCTGCCAACTATGGCTAAATAAAGACTGATAAGCAAATAAACACGCAAACACGAGCAGATACGCGCGCAATTGTGCGAATATAGGGTTGTTAGAAATGAAGGACTTCCGATACCTCAGGAGGCACATAATGGCAGATTCCAAACAGGCTCCGCTCGACGCCGAAGCAGCCGCTAAGGCGGCATTTGCCTCGGTCCAGGACAAGCGATTCCCCAACGATATTTTTACGGCCCCCGAGCTCCGCTGGGCAGTGATCGGTTGCGGTGTTATCGCCAACCAGATGGCCCAGTCTCTCGCTCTTGCCGGCCGCAAGCTTGCGGGCGTTGCCAACCGCACACTGTCCAAGGCTCAGGCTTTTGCAGAGCAGTATGGCGTTGAGAAGGTCTATGAAACGGTCGAGGACCTCTATGCCGATCCGAACATTGACGCAGTCTATATCACCACGCCGCACAACACGCATATCACCTACCTGCGATCCGCTCTGGCAGCTGGCAAGCACGTGCTCTGCGAAAAGGCCATCACCCTCAACTCCGCCGAGCTCGACGAGGCCCGTGCCATTGCCGACGAGCACAACGTTGTCCTTATGGACGCTACCACGGTGCTCCACATGCCTTTATATCAGGAGCTGCGTCGCCGCATGGATGACGGTGAGTTCGGCCACATGAACCTCGCTCAGCTCAACTTTGGCAGCTACAAGGAGTACGGCGATCTGACCAATCGCTTCTACAATCGCAACCTTGCCGGCGGCGCCATGCTCGACATTGGCGTGTATGCGCTCTCCGTCATGCGCCTGTTTATGGCGAGCCAGCCCGCTGAGGTTGTCTCGCTGGGCAACACCTGTGAGACCGGTGTTGACGTTGCGGGCGGCATTGTCTGCCGTAACGCCGAGCAGCAGCTGGGCGTCGTGAGCCTTACGCTCCACTCCAAGCAGCCCAAGCGCTCGGTCATCAGCTTCGACAAGTGCTATATCGAGGTCAACGAGTATCCGCGTGCCGACCATGCGACCATCGTGTGGACTGCGGACGGTCACCGTGAGGAGGTCCACGCTGGCACCGAAGCCTACGCACTGTGCTACGAGATGGCCGACCTGGAGAAGGCCGTTGCCGGCGATGATTCGAAGCGCGAGCTTCTGGGCTATGCTTCTGATGTTATGGAGCTGATGACCAAGCTCCGCACCGACTGGGGAGTCGTGTACCCCGAGGAGGAGTAAGCGATGCTTGCGGAAGATAGGCTCAACGCGATTGTGTCGATGGTGCAGCAGGCCGGCTCAGTTACCGTACCGGAGCTTGCTGAAGCCCTGGGCGTGACACCGTCCACCATTCGGCGCGACTTGCAGACGCTCGACCGCGCACACCGTATCGCCAAGGTGCACGGAGGCGCGACGAGTCTGGAGCGCGCGCACGTGACGCGCGACCTGACGATCAACGAGCGCAGCGATCTCCATAACGATGACAAGGAGCGCATCTGCGCCCGTGCCGCGGCCCTGGTGGAGCCCGATAGCTTTGTGTATATCGATTCGGGATCGACGACGCTCAAGCTCATCGAGCATCTTCCGCGCCTTGAGGGCGTCACCTATGTGACTGATTCCGTGCTTCACGCTCAGCACCTCGCCTTGCGCGGCATGCGCACCGTTGTGCTTGGCGGCGAGCTCAAGCCCGAGACCGAGGCGCTCGTCGGTCCCGATGCCTTGGCAACTCTGGACCGCTATAACTTCAACTGCGGCTTTTGGGGTTCCAATGGCATCGCCGCCGAGCAAGGTCTCACCACACCGGATATCGAGGAAGCGCAGGTCAAGCGTGTCTCGATGCGCCATACCGCCAAACGCTTCGTAATCTCGGACGCCAGCAAATTTGGCATGGTGGCGCCCGTCAAGTTCGCGGACTTTCGTGATGCAACGATCATCACTGCGGGCGAGGTACCCGCCAAGTACCAGTCGATGGACAACGTCATCACGGTCTAGCGATGGGACAAGGCCAAAACCACCACAAAGGTGCCTGTCCCCATTGTGGTGGTTAGCAACGAAAACCGAATAGTATTCTCAATAGAAAAGCGACAACGTCCATTACGGGCGTTGCCGCTTTCGTTGTCTACCGGTTTGTCTAAGTCTGTAACAACTAGACCGTTAAAAGTGGGCCAGGTGTTACAGATTGAGATTTTCCCTTAAGGGGGATTCGAATGTCTCGATCTGTAACAGATAGACCGGAAAAAGGGTTCTAGCTGTTACAGATCGAGACGTTTTGGGATCGCGGCTGAGCCATTGCGGCAAAACCACCACAAAGGTGCCTGTCCCCGCTGTGGCGGTTTAGGGCTCCCAGGGGCAGGGGGCTTCGATGTGGATGTGCTCGCCGGTTACGGGATGCGTAAAGGACACGCTGTGGGCGTGGAGCATCAGGCCGCAGGGGCGCGGCGTTCCGTACAGGTCGTCGCCGACCAGGGGGTGATGCTCGCTGGCCAGGTGGACGCGAATCTGATGCTTACGACCCGTGAGCAGCTCGACATCGATATACGAACGCGTGGGCAGACCTCGACGGCTCTTAAGGCGCTTGAGCACCTTGACGCGCGTCTGCGACGGCTTGCCGCTGGCGCCGACGCGCATCTTGCGGCTATCGTGGCGGTCGCGGGCGATGGGCTTGTCGATGAGCTTCTCATTCCAGTCGATCTTGCCCTCGGCGAGCGCCAGATAGTGCTTTTTGAAGGCGTGGTCGTTCACCATCTGGTCAAAGGCGGGCTGCGTCTGCTTGTCGAGCGAGAACAGCACCACGCCGGTGGTGTTGCGGTCCAGGCGGTTGAGCGGCTGCATGTCAGTCGCGGCAAAGCCGTCGCCCATCGCCAGCAGCAGGTCGCTAGCGTAGTCGGTAAGTGTGCGCTCACCGGTGCCGTCGCCGTGGACGATCATGCCGGCGGGCTTATCGATGGCCATGAGCCAGGCGTCGCAGTAGAGGACTTGAGGTTCTTCGTTCACGTGTAAGCCTTTCGGTTAGCTAATTCCCACAAACATGCAGCCCGAGGTCGCCCCGCGCAGGCGGGCAGCGGGCTTGCGACCTGCCTGCGCAGCCTCAATGGCGCGGCGGACACGAGCGACGGCACGGCCAATCTCATCGGCCTCGAGCAGGGTTCCGTCGACCATAAGACGGCGCACGCCGGCATCGAGCAGCTGTGGAACCTGCGGCGTGAGGTCAATAGGGTAGGCGTCGTACAGGCGCGAGCGGCCGTGGATATCGGTGCGCACCGGCATGACCTTGCCGTCGATATTCTTGAGCGACAGCTTGCGGGCGCGCAGGTGGCAATTGGCGCAATCGTGGATACAACCGTTGGCAACCTGCAGGATGCAGTGCTCGCTCGTCATAACGCGCGGGCGGCCGAAAACGGTGATGCCCAGGGCTGCGGGCGCGGAGGTGCCAAGCGAGATGATCTCGTCGAGCGTGATCTCGGGCGAGAGCCAAAACGCGCCGGCTCCGCGCTCGGCGAGTGCCTCCATGCAAGGCGTGTTGTGCACGGGCAGGCAAGAGCGAATCTCGGCCGTGGCGCCGGTCTGGGCGGCCAGGGCGAGCTCGGAGATATTGCCGACGGCGACAGTCGCTCCAGCAAGAATCCACGGGTCGACGCGTACGTGGTCAACGGCGCGGCAGACCTCATCGAGCACAGGTACGATGCCCTGCTCAAACGCATCGGCGGGGGAGAGCTCGGCCGCATCGAGCGCGTCGGTGGTCATGTAGATGCGCGTTGCACCCTCCGCGCGCGCTGCCTCGGCGGCCTCGAGCGAGGTGACGGTGGCGCAGATCTGCGGCTCATCGCGGTAATGTTCGGGCATGGGGCGCGTACATTTGTCGAGTACCGGCAACTCGAGCGTTTTCGCGCGTTCCTCGTAGGGTGCCAGAATGGCCTCTTCTAGCGCCTTGCAAGCGGCGGCGCGCACCTTATGTACGGCGGAAAAGCCCATGCCGCAGCCCTCATCGAGGGCCACATCAAAGCTCGCTGCCTCAAAGGGAGAGGAGCCCATGCGCCCGACGTGCTCCACCAGATCGGACG
>CABTAA010000011.1 GCA_902482615.1 uncultured Collinsella sp. | reverse complement strand
CCTGGGTTTTGCCGACAGCGATAGTGAGCGGATCCTGGCGGGCTCGCGTGGCGAGATCCCTGCCGAGGCGCGATTGGCGCGCCTGTGGGTGGACGGTCCCGCGCCGGGAGACGTGATGTGCCCGTTAGGGATGAGTGGCCGAAGCAAGAAAGTATCCGATTTGCTAGGTGAGGCTCGCATTCCCGTTTCCGAGCGCGCCTGCGTGCCCATGGTGAGGACGGCGCCGGGGGGTGCCGTGGTGTGGGTCGCCGGAGTTCGCGCGGACGAGCGTTTTAAGTGCACGGCCGCAACGCGCGTGGCATATCTGCTCCGCGTGGTCGATGCGGAATAGCGTCCCACGCCTGCTATTCTGTGCGACGTTGACGGTATTCCCGCGCTGATGGCGCACGGGCTGGTAAATTTACCCCGTGCGCTGCTAGAATGTGTAGTTCGCGTCCATACGGCGGTGTGTGGGCGATAAGCACAAGAAAGGGTTGTCATGGCTTCTCAACATCCGGATATCGAGAAGGTTCTGTTCACGCAGGAGGATATCGACGGTATCGTCTCTCGCCTGGGCGAGGAGATTACGCGCGACTACGCGGGTAAGGATCTGGTGCTGATTGCGGTCCTGCGCGGCGCCGTGGTCTTTATGGGCGACCTGATGCGTAAGATCGAGCTGCCGACCAACATCGATTTCATGGCTGTTTCGAGCTACGGCGACGGTGTGAAGTCCTCGGGTATCGTGCGTATCATTAAGGACCTGGATATTGACATCCGCGGTCGCGACGTGCTGATCGTCGAGGACATTCTGGACTCGGGCCTGACGCTCAAGTATCTGATGAAGAACCTCGAGAGCCGCAAGCCCGCTTCGCTGGAGGTCGCCGCCTTCCTGTGGAAGGACGTTGAGGACCGCGTCTCGGCCATCACGCCCAAGTATGTTGGAACCCATTGCCCCGATGCCTTTGTGGTGGGCTACGGCCTCGACTATGCCGAGCGCTATCGCAACCTTCCGTATCTGGGCATTTTGAAACCGGAGGTTTATTCGTAAGATGCCCGACGACCGTAACGACAACAATTCCCAGACTCCCCGGGACCCAAAGATCCCGGGGATGCCCGGAGGCAAGAAGCCCACGCGTACGGGCTGGCTGTATTTTCTTTTGGCTTGCGCGCTTCTGGGCTATGCCTTCTTTAACATGGGCTCCGGCTTTGCCAGCTCCAGCAATACCGTTAAGCTCGCGACGAGCGAGATGGTCAGCGCCATCAAGCAGGATCGCGTCGAAGATCTGACCTATACGGTTCAAGACGGAAGCGTGACGGGTCATTACTGGAAGACAAAAAAGGACAAGGGCGATACGAGCGAGCTCAAGAGCTTCTCTTCGACCTATGTCGGCTCCGATTCGCTTGCCGAGCTCATGGCGGAGCACCCCGATACCAAGTACATCGTCAACACCAACGATCCCGATTTTTGGGGCGACTTGGCGATGAGTGTGCTTCCGACGATCGCCCTTATCGCCATCATGTTCTACTTTATGCGCCAGATGATGGGCGCCAACAACAGGAACATGCAGTTTGGCAAGACCAACGCCAAGACCAACGAGGCCACACGCCCCAAGGTCAAGTTTGAAGACGTTGCCGGTGTGGACGAGGCAGTCGAGGAGCTCGAGGAGATCCGTGACTTTTTGAGCGATCCGGATCGCTATCGCAAGCTGGGCGCCAAGATCCCGCGTGGCGTGTTGCTGGTTGGCCCTCCGGGCACCGGTAAAACGCTGCTGGCCAAGGCCGTTGCCGGCGAGGCGGGCGTGCCGTTCTTTAGCATCTCGGGTTCCGACTTTGTCGAGATGTTCGTAGGTGTCGGCGCCAGCCGTGTGCGTGACCTCTTTAAGGAGGCCAAGTCCCAGGCCCCGTCGATCATCTTCATCGATGAGATCGATGCCGTGGGACGTCAGCGCGGAGCTGGCTTGGGCGGCGGTCACGACGAGCGCGAGCAGACGCTCAACCAGCTGCTGGTCGAGATGGACGGCTTTGAGGAAAGCGAGTCGGTCATCCTGATCGCTGCGACCAACCGTCCTGACATCCTGGATCCGGCATTGCTGCGTCCCGGCCGTTTTGACCGTCAGGTTACGGTCGACCGTCCGGATGTGAAGGGCCGCGAGCAGATCTTGCGCGTGCATGCCGAGAACAAGCCGATGGACGAGGACGTTAAGTTTGAGAAACTCGCCCAGATGACCGTTGGCTTTACTGGCGCCGATTTGGCGAACCTGCTCAACGAGTCTGCTCTGCTGGCTGCCCGCCGCCATCGTTCCGTGATCTCGATGGACGAGGTCGAGGAATCGATGGAGCGTGTGATTGCCGGACCGCAGCGCAAGGGTCGCGTGATGACCGAGGCCGAGCGCACCACGATTGCCTACCACGAGAGCGGTCACGCTTTGGTGGGCCACATCCTGGAGCACTCCGATCCGGTCCACAAGATCTCGATCGTCAGCCGCGGTCAGGCTCTGGGCTACACGCTGCAGCTTCCGCAGGAGGACCACTTCCTCAAGACCAAGAACGAGATGCTCGACGAGCTCGCCGTGTTCTTGGGCGGTCGCGTTGCCGAGGAGCTCATGTGCGATGACATTACGTCGGGCGCGAGCAACGATCTGGAGCGCGCAACCAAGATGGCGCGCGAGATGGTCACGCGCTTGGGCATGAGCGAGGAGCTGGGCACGCAAGTGTTTGGCGAGGCGCAACATCAGGTGTTCCTTGGTCGCGATTACGCCGATCACCAGGATTACTCCGAGGAGACGGCGCGCCGCATCGATATCGAGGTTCAGCGCATTATGCGTGAGGCCCATCGTCGTGCGGTCGAGATCCTGGACGCCCGTCGCGATCAGCTCGATCTGATGGCGAAGGTGCTGCTTGAGCGCGAGACCGTCGAAGGCGACGCCGTGAACGCCCTGCTCGACAACGAGTGGGATGCCTACCTTGAACGCGAGGGTGATATCCTGGCGGCCAAGGAGGAGCGCAATGCCAAGGCGGCCGGCATGCCGACCAAGAAGCGCGCGCCTCGTATGAGCGAGGAGGAGCTGGCGGCTGATGCCGCGGCCTTTGCGCAGGCGGCCATGCAGGAGGATGCCGAAGCCGCATCCGATGATGCTGACGATGACCATGCCGTCGTCGGTGCCGATGCCGACACCGACGCCGACACCGACGCCGACAAATAGTCTTTGTGGCGAAAGCCTCCGCGGGGAAACCTGCGGAGGCTTTTTCTTTTGAGCGATATGGGGCCGTCTGTTGATTGGGACAGACTTAAATGAGCGTTTTCACGCATTTAAGTCTGTCCCCAATCAACATTGCTGCGGCACTTTGCTCAACTAAAGCGTACAATACCGCCTATGCGAAAGGGGAACAGATGATCAACGAAACTATGTATGCGCGCGGTGCGGAGAGCTCCATCATCCGTGAGATTTTTAGCTATGGCCTTGAGCGCAAGGCGCAGATCGGTGCGGAAAACGTATTCGATTTTTCGCTGGGCAATCCGAGCGTTCCGGCGCCCGCTGCTGTGGCTGAGTCGATTAAGAAGGCCCTGGAGCTGCCGAGCGACCAGCTGCACGGCTACACGCCCGCACCGGGCCTGCCGCAATGTCGTGCCGCTGTGGCCGAATCGCTCAACCGCCGCTTTGGCACGAGCTATGAGGGCAAAGACGTATTTATGACGGTGGGTGCCGCGGCTTCGCTCACCTGCACGCTCAACGCCGTTACGAACCCGGGCGACGAGGTTATTGTTATCGCCCCGTACTTTCCGGAGTATCGCGCTTGGATTGAGAAGGCCGGCTGTACGTGTGTTGAGGCGCTCGCCGATGAAGATACGTTCCAGCTGAGCGTGGACAACGTGCTCAAGGCGATTACCGATAAGACGGCTGCCGTCATTATCGACTCTCCCAATAACCCGACCGGTGCCGTGTATACGTGCGGTACGCTGACGCGACTGGCCAATGTTTTACGCGAGGTCAACGCCAAGCGCGATCCTGAGAATCCGATTATGCTGATCTCGGACGAACCGTATCGCGAGATCGTGTACGGTGCCGAGGTGCCTTGGGTACCCTCGATCTACGAGAACACCGTGGTGTGCTACTCGTATTCTAAGTCGCTGTCGCTGCCGGGTGAGCGCGTGGGTTGGATCTTGGTTCCCAACACCAATCCGCAGGCTGCGCGTCTGATGCCGGCTGTTGCGGGTGCTGCCCGTACACTGGGTTTTGTATGCGCACCGGCGCTCTTCCAGCGCGTGATTATCGATTGCATCGATGAGCCGAGCGATGTCGAGGCCTATGCGCGCAACCGCACCGCGCTTACCGACGCACTAGCGGAGTACGGCTACACCTATGTTGAGCCGGATGGCGCGTTCTACCTGTGGGTGAAGGCGCTGGAACCCGATGCGAATGCGTTTTGCGAGCGTGCAAAGAAGTATGAGTTGCTTGCGGTTCCCTCGGACAGTTTTGGTATGCCTGGTTGGTTCCGCCTGGGCTATTGCGTGAGTTACGAAACGATTATCAATTCGCTACCCGCTTGGAAACAGTTGGCGGACGAGTATCGTTAAAAGTAAAGCGCTCTGCCTACAATGTTTTACGTGAAACGGGGTTTGGTGTTAAGCCGGACCCCGTTGTCATGGACGTTGTGTCTTTGGGATGGAGTGGTTTTACGACTATCGAAGGCTATGCGTACAATGAATATAAGCGACGGCCGTGCCAGATAAGGAGACCTGATGCCCTACCTGCTTTCTTGTGACATTCATACCCATACGATGTTCTCTGCGCATGCATATTCGACCATTGAGGAGAATGTGTACTGGGCGGCAGAGCGTGGCCTGCAGGTGCTCGGATCTGCCGACCATCTGAGCTCTATGGTTACGGCTTGCCCCAATGACCTGCGCAGTTACCAATTCTTTATCAACCAGGATATCTGGCCGCGCATTTGGAGCGGCGTGCTGGTGCTGCGTGGTGCCGAGGCCGATATCGTTTCGCTGGACGGAAGTCTGTTTGGCGAGGACACTCCTGTCACGCTCGATATCGCCGGCGATTCGTACAGCCGTCAGCATTCACTGTTCGATTTGGTTACGCGTAATTTGGATTATTTGGTTGCAAGCGTGCATAATCCGCAGATTGCTGAGGGCGCGACGCTGGCCCAGGCGACCGAGATGTATATCAATGCCCTGGAGCACCCCAAGGTGTTCATGCTGGGTCACACGGGGCGTTCGGGCGTGCCGTTCGATATCGACGAGGTGCTGTTGGCGGCTAAGGCCAAGCACAAGATTATCGAGATCAACAACCATAGTCTTGAACACGGTGTTGACACTGAGCATTGGGCCGTATGCCGCAAGATCGCCGAGCGCTGCGCCGAGCTGGGCGTGGGCATTGGCGTTTCGACCGATGCGCACATTGGCATGGCAATTGGTAAGTTCGATTACGCTCGCAAGATGCTCGACGAGATTCACTTCCCGTTGGATCTGATCGTGACGCGCGATCGCGAGACGCTGCTGCGCGAGATGGCGGCAGCCGGCGTGTGCGACCTGCGCAAGGGGATGTAGCGGAATTAATAAACCAAGCGAAGGGGGCGGCCCAGACGGGTCGCCCCCTTTCTTGTCCCAAAAATCTACTGAGGTTGGTTAGCGGCGTTCGAGGACCGCTACGGTTTCGGTGTGGTCGGTGTGAGGGAACATGTCGACGGGCGTGATCTTGAGCAGGCAATAGCCTCCGTCGAGGAGCTGATGCAGGTCGCGCTCTTGAGTTACGGGGTTGCAGCTGATATAGGTGATGCGGCGCGGCTTAAGCGCGCAGGCAGCTTCGAGGAACTCGGGCGTGGAGCCGGCGCGCGGCGGATCGATGGAAAGGACATCGACCCGCTCGTTGTTATCGGCGGCATCCAGGATGTAATCGGTGGCATCGTCGGCCATAAACCAAGCGCTGCGGGTGAGGCCGTTGAGCTCGGCATTGCGGCGTGCGTCGGCAATGCCCGCCGGGTTGCGCTCCACGCCGAGCAGCATAATGCCGATACCCTTGTTCTGGGCATCTTTAGCTGCGCAAAGACCGATGGTACCGCTGCCACAGTAGGCATCCATGAGCACATCGCCCTGGTGCAAATCCATGCCGTCGATAGCGAGCTGATAGAGCAGCTCGGTCTGTTGCGGGTTGGTCTGATAAAACGCGGTGGGGGAGATGTCGAATTCGCAGCCGAGCAGCTGGTCGCGCATGCATTCGGCGCCATAGACGATACGAGTCTCCTCACCCAAGATGGCGTTACCGGGACGTCCATTGATATTTTGGGCAACGGTGACGATATGCGGATCGAGCGCCGCGACGGCCTCAAAGAACTCCTGTGCATGCGGTAAGTCACGCTGGGCGGTCACGAGCGTAACCATGACCTGGTCGGTACGCCAACCGCAGCGGATGACGGCATAGCG
Source organism: uncultured Collinsella sp. (assembly GCA_902482615.1). Taxonomy (GTDB): domain Bacteria; phylum Actinomycetota; class Coriobacteriia; order Coriobacteriales; family Coriobacteriaceae; genus Collinsella. The sequence goes on along the minus strand of CABTAA010000011.1, from coordinate 9,652 downwards.
AAGCAAACCAAGATGCTTGTCCTCGTTAAAGGCGGGAATATGCAACCGCTCAGCTTCGCGTGCGATGCCGTTGAGAATCTGACGAGCGCCCGACGCCTCGACGGGGCATTCGGGTACGGCAACGATCTTGTGTGTGCCGCGCTCAAAGAAACCGCAACGGACAGCGCCCTCCTTACCGGGAGCAAAGGGAGTGGCAGCCTTATGACGAAAGCCACGCGGCGCAGGATATTTACCCGGGTCGCCAAGGGTGACGCCCATACCGCGAATAGGATCGACAGCAATGCTCTCGCGCTCACAAAGCTCGGCAAACAGCTCCTCCATAGCAGCCTGCTTAGCCGCCAACTGCTTTTTATAAGGACGATTGAGCGCCGTGCACCCACCGCAAGATTTCATGATCGAACAGGGAGACTTGGGGTCCACGGCCTTACGCGCAGGCGAAGCCGGATCTTTATGCGAACGCTTGGAACGAGTCTGAGGCGCTTTATCCCCGCCTCGACGAGAGTCAGAACGCTTGGCCTTAGCCCTGCTCTTGGCCGATTTGCTTTTTGCAGCTTTAGAAGACTTGGATTTCGTAGAAGATTTCTCCTCCGACCCTTCAGCTGCTTCGATCAAAGCACGACGAGCCTTACGCTCCGCACGAGATTCTGCCATGAATTAACCCCACTATTAAATAAAAGAAAAGTCCGAAGCAATTGTACCGTGCATTCAACGTGCCCGTTTGGAGAGGAGGCTATTTAAGGTTCCGAGCACGTTGTCTCCCGGCTGAGTGGCGCCCGGCGCGGAGTTTAATTTGTCGCGAGTTCCGCACGAACAGGAGGCCACTTAATGTGGCCTCCGTCGTGAGCAGGACTGTAGAGCAGCAAATTAAACTCCGCGCCGGGCGCCACTCAGCCGGGTGCTCCAACCTAGTGCTCCATGCGTGCTTTCCGTCTTGCGCAGGACTGTAGAGCAGGAAACTTAATTGCGCGCCGCTCCCCGCCCACGCCGGGCAAACCATCTCTTGTACTTTATCAAGGTAGAGTGTATGATTCTGAACGTTACATGACTCACTTTACCTAACTAAAGTGCCATCAAGGGGGAATACCATGAATGCCGATATGTCTCGTCGTCAATTTGTTGGTCTAGCCGGCTCGCTCGCCACGGTGCTGGGCCTTGGTCTTGTCGGTTGCGGCGGTGGTGCCGGCAAGGGCTCCGCTGCTGGCTCTGTCGCGGCCAAAGATGTGAAGGGCGCTGCGGAGTCCAAGAAGCTCGTGGTGGGCTTTGATAAGTCCTATCCTCCGTACGGCTTTGTGGGCGACGATGGCGAGTACACCGGCTTTGATCTCGATTTGGCCAAGGCTGTTGCCGATAAGCAGGGCTGGGAGGTCAAATACGAGGCCATCGACTGGGATGCCAAGGATACGCTGCTCAACTCCGGCGCCATCAACTGCATCTGGAACGGCTTTACCATGGAGGGCCGTGAGGACGACTACACGTTCTCCGAGCCGTACATGCTCAACGAGCAGGTGCTGGTGGTAAAGAAGGATGCAGGCATCAAGAGCTGGGACGATCTTGCCGGCAAGACCGTGATTACCCAGACCGATTCCGCTGCGCAGGATGTGCTCGAGGGTGACCAGAAGGATCTGGCGGCGACGTTTGCCACGCTCGACACGATCGGCGAGTACAACACGGCCTTTATGCAGCTCGAGAGCGGCGCGGTCGATGCCGTGGCGTGCGATCTTTCGATTGCCCAGTATCAGCTTGCCGCCAAGCCCGATGCCTATACGCAGCTTGATGAGCCGCTGTCCAGCGAGCACTACGCCGTTGGCTTTAAGAAGGGCGACACCAAGTCGGCCGACGCCGTGACCGAGTCGCTCAAGGCGCTCTACGAGGACGGCACGGTTAAGGACCTGTGCGACAAGTATGCGGATTACGGTCTTTCCTTCGACAACTGGGTTCTGAAATAGCGGCTTTCCCAGGCACCCGATTTTGCCGTTCAAACCGTCGCTTGCGTACATTTAGTACGCGGCGCTCCTCTTTCACGGCAAACTCGAGCACCTGGAAAACCCGCTTTAGCATTGGGTCTGCTGTTCTGTTGTTGCGAAAGAGAGCTTAGGTTGTCTATTCAGGTCATGATGCAGATGCTTGGCCAGGGATTCTTGGTCAGTTTGCAGCTGTTTGTACTGACGCTGCTCGGGTCGATTCCGCTGGGAATTCCCGTGGCGTTTATGCGCATGAGCAAAATTGCGCCGCTCCGCTGGATTGCGCGCATCTATATCTCGGTTATGCGCGGCACGCCGCTCATGCTGCAGATGTTTGCCATCTACTTTGCCCCGTACTACGTGTTCGGCATTTCGCTCACGCCCGATTCCAAGTGGACGGCGTGCGTCGTAGCGTTCATCATCAACTACGCCGGTTACTTAGCCGAGATCTATCGCTCGGGCCTGCAGTCCATTCCGCGCGGTCAATACGAGGCCGCCGAGGTGCTGGGCTACTCGCGCCTGCAGACGTTTTTGTACATTGTGATGCCGCAGGTTGCCAAGCGTATTCTGCCGGCGATGGGCAACGAGATCATCACGCTGGTCAAGGACACGTCGCTGGCGTTTGCCATCGGCGTGGGGGAGATGTTCTCGACGGCCAAGGCGCTGGTCGCCTCGCAAGTGAGCATGGTGCCGTTTGCGATTGCGGCGTTGATCTACTGGGCCTTTAACTTTGTGGTCGAGATGCTGCTGGGCGCCGCCGAAAAGAAGCTGGACTATTATCATGACTAACTCGGTGATGAAAATCGAAAGCGCGCGCAAGGCGTTTGGCGGCAATGAGGTGCTCAAGGATATCTCGCTTGAGGTGAAGCGTGGCGAGGTCGTGGCGATTATCGGACCTTCGGGTGGCGGTAAGTCCACGCTGCTGCGGTGTGCCACGCTGCTCGAGACACTCGACGGCGGCTCGCTTTCGTTTGGCGACCTTGCCGTTGCGACGGATGCGGGTTCGGGCGCGGTCTATGCGAAGGGCGATGTGCCCAAGCGGGCACGCTCGCGATTCGGCCTGGTGTTCCAGAATTACAACCTGTTCCCGCACTATACCGTGATGAAAAACCTCATCGACGCGCCGATCCGCGTGCTTAAGCGCCCGCGCGAACAGGCGGAAGCTCGTGCGCGCGAGTTGATCGCGCAGATGGGGCTTACGGGCAACGAGAACAAGGTGCCATGTGAGCTTTCGGGCGGCCAGCAACAGCGTGTGAGTATCGCCCGCGCCTTGGCGCTCGACCCGGAGATCCTGTTCTTTGACGAGCCGACCTCGGCGCTCGATCCCGAGCTGACGGCCGAGGTGCTGCGTGTCATTAAAGACCTTGCCGCGCAGAATATGACGATGGTGATTGTGACCCACGCAATGCAGTTTGCGCGCGATGTTGCCGACCGCGTGGTCTTTATGGATGGCGGCCGCATTGTCGAGGAGGGTCCTGCCGAGCAGGTCATCGACCATCCGCGTGAGCAGCGCACCCGTGAGTTCTTGAGCCGTATCGAGGGATAGGCTCAGGTATTTACTCAACATTAATTGAGGCGAAGCCGCCGCAGGTCTTACGGTCTGTGGCGGCTTTTTGTTTGCATCGACGGGGTTCAATAATCGCCTCACAAGCTTGTCTCTTCCTCTCGCCGCCTGTATTCATACGTGTGCCGAAAGGTGTGCATGGACGGTCGCCCGTGAGGGTAGGGTGGTGACATAGGACATTTGGAGGGTGAGTCGGCTCGGCTGCCGACCATGCTGCTCCCGGGATGGCACCGACCGCGAACTCTCCCCGTTGGCGTCGCGCAATGCGCGCGGCCCTGCAAGGAGGTCATCATGGGTGCTCCCAAGACCGGCAATGTAAGGAACGTGGTGCTCGTAGGCCAAGGCGGGGTGGGCAAGACTTCACTCGCCGAGGCCATGCTCCACCTTTCTGGCAAGACAGCCCGCCTGGGCGGCCACGACGGCACCAAGCCCACGCTCGACTATGACCCTGAAGAGGTCAAGCGTGCGTTTTCCATCTCGACGACCATCGCGCCGATCGATTGGAAGGGCGCCCGCATCAACGTGCTCGATGCCCCGTGCTACCCCGATTTTATCGGCGACGCCTTTGCCGCGATGAGCGTCTGCGAGACGGCTCTGTTTGTGGTCGATGCCGAGGCCGGTCCACAGCCTACGACGGTTAAGCTCTGGTATGCCGCCGAGGACCTGCGCCTGGCGCGTGCGGTGTTCGTAAACCGCCTGTCGCGCTCCGAGGCCAGCTTTGCGACCACGATGGACCTGCTGCAGGAGCGCTTTGGCACGCGCCTAGGCGCCGTGACCCTTCCCTGGGGCGAGGGCGAGGACTTTGACGGCATCATCGACCTGGTGCGCATGAAGGCACGCCACTGCAACGGCACCGAAGCCGTTGAGTCGGAGATTCCCGAGGAGTATCGTGCCCAGGCCGAGGAGGCCCATGACCATCTGTGCGAGTTGGTGGCCGAGGCCGACGATGAGCTGATGATGAAGTACTTGGAAGGCGAGGAGACGCTGACGCAGGAGGAGCTTGAAGGCCTGCTGTCGAAGGCGATTGCCGAGCGCATCTTTGTGCCGGTCTTTGCGGGCGATTGCATTAAGGAGCAGGGCGTCAACTCGCTGATGGACGACATCGCCACATACTTCCCGGCGCCGACGGACTACGGCGAGATGCCGCTCATCGACGGTGATTCGCTCAAAATCTCGAGTGACGATGACCGCCCGGTGGCGTTTGTGTTTAAGACCCTGGCCGATCCGCAGCAGGGTCGCATCAGCTTTATCAAGGTGCTGACGGGCACGCTTGAGCCGGGTCTTGAGCTGATCAACGCGCGTACCCGCAAGGGCGACCGTCTGGCTCACCTGTATGTGATGTGCGGCCGCGACATGACCGAGGTCGGTCACGCCTATGCCGGCGACATTATCGTGGCACCCAAGCTGGCGGCCGAGACGGGCGATACGCTCTCGATTACCGGCAAGGTCGAGGCTGCGGCGTTTAAGTTCCCCAACTCGCAGTACCGCATTGCCATCGAGGCCGAGAATCGCGGCGACGAAGAGAAGCTCTACACGTTTATCGAGAAGGCCTGCAAGGCCGATCCGACCATGAGCATCGACCGCGACGAGGAGACCGGCCAGACCATTATCTCCGCCGTTGGTGAGGCGCAGGTTTCGGTGTTGCTTAACCGTTTGGAGGATCGCACCAAGGTCGTGGCCAAGAGCGTGCCGATCCGCATTCCGTATCGCGAGACCATCCGCCGCACGGCGAGCGCCCAGGGTCGCCACAAGAAGCAGACCGGCGGTGCCGGCCAGTATGGCGACTGCTGGCTGCGCGTTGAGCCGCTCATTGGGCCCGACGGCACGAGCGACGGCTACGAGTTTGTGGATGAAGTCGTGGGTGGTCGCATCCCGCGCTCGCTCATCCCCGCCGTGGACAAGGGTGTCCAGGAGACCATGAAGGACGGTATTATTGCCGGCTATCCGCTCACGGGCATTCGCGTGGCTGTGTACGACGGCTCGTATCACAGCGTCGACTCCAACGAGATGGCGTTCCGCGCGGCGGCTCGCATCGGCCTGCGCAAGGCATGTGCCGATGCCGACCCAGTGGTGCTGGAGCCCATCGAGGAAATCACGGTGACTATCCCCGAGAGCTACGCCGGCGCCGTGATGGGTGACATCTCGGCATCGCGCGGTCGCGTGACGGGCATGGAGACCGATGAGCGCGGCGACACCGTGGTCATTGCCCAGGCACCTCTCGCCGAGCTGACGGATTACTCGACGCGCCTGCGCTCTATCACGCGCGGCACGGGTGACTATACCATGAAGCCCGCTGGCTACGAGCAGGTTCCCTATGACGTTCAGGCCAAGCTGGTCGAGCGCTATGAGGAGGGTCGCGCCAAGTAGCGTGTGGCGTTGCCTGCAATGTGGACGCTGACGAAAAGGCCGCCCTGGGTAATCCAGGGCGGCCTTTTTTGATCCCATGGGGACGGAGGAAAACGAATCATTTTTGGGTTACGGGCGGTGCGGTCGGCACTAGTCTCCGGATGCCTGGTTGCGACCGGTGGCGTAGTCGATCTGCACGTGCGGCTGCAGGTTGTAGCAGTATACGTGGAAGCAGAGGGTCTTGCCGTGGTCCTCGACCGATTGCGCCTCAAGGCGCACGCCACGGCAGACAAGTTCCTCTTCGTTATACATGGGCGTGACACGGTAGAGCACATGGTTACCCGTATCGCGGATGTAGCCGAGAATCTGCTCTTCAAACGGCAGCATGCCCGTCTCGTTGAGATAACGTGTGCCGGTGAGGAGATTCTTGCGGTTGGCGTTTTCGCCGCAGAGCGACCAGGCGATGAGGTGGCAGCGGTTGTAGAGGCTCTGGCCCGGAATAAAGTCGTAGCGCTGCTGGTGCCAACCGGCAGGATGGATGCGCGAGATATCGCCGCGCTTTCCCTGTCCGAGCGACTCGGGGCCTACGCAGGCGAGCGCCTTGCGAGTGCGACCCAGGCTGTCGAGCTTGGAGAATTTCTTAAAGCAGCCCTCTTCGGTGGCGCGATCGTATTCATCGAGTGTGAATGACGGCGTGCCGAGCGGGTGCGTGCTGTCGGCGCGCAGGGCAACGTAGGGGTTGCCGGCGTAGTCGGGAATGCTGCTGAGATATACGCCGCGGGCGCGGTGGAGATCGGGGTTTTCGACCTCGTCGATGGGGGTGGCGGCGCTGTCTGTGGAAGTGTCGTCACCGGTGTCGGTTGCGGCGGATTCAGAGCCATCGCCAGGGTCCTGGCCGTTTTGAGGGTCCGAGGAGCTCGCCGTTCCCGATTCGAGCCGAGCGACCAGGTCCGCCTCGTCGTCGGTGCGGCTGGGACTTTCGTTTTGTTTCTCGGCCAGAGCTACCGCCTGCTCATCGCTTTGCGGTGACAGCAACTTGGGCGCTCCGTCGAGCGATCCCGTAAACAGCGCAAACCCGAGCACCACGGCGGTGCCGATGGAAAGTACTTGCTTGTAGGCGGGCTTGCGCGACATTGAGGCTCCTGGATGGACGGTTGGGAATCTACCAGTCTAGCAGGAGCCGGCAGGGGCCGTTCTGTCGAACAAATACTCAAGATTTAGGATAGACGCTACTGATTCATTTGCCTCATATGGAGCTGCGGCGGTTGTGGATGTGGGGCTATTCGGCGTTTCCCCAGATAAAACCTGCCAAAACAAACCTGTCCCTTTTTGGCAGGTTAATCGTGAGTTATTTCACCGCAGCTTAAGGTACGGTTGGGATGTGCGCACTTTAAAGAGAGGAACCCATGATTAGAGAGGTCGCGCTCGTCTCTCTAAATGTCTCTCTAAAGAGAAAGCCAGTTAAAGAGATAACATTGGGCAATCTAACAGTGAATTCGATACATCTCTCTAAATGTCTCTCTAAAATAAGGTGCTTATCTCTCTAAAGTTAGAGAGATATACTACACTTTAGAGAGATAACTCTATTGTTTTAGAGAGGCGGAATGCCAATGCTGCTGGATGAACCTCTTGGCCTTATCGTTGAGCGCCTTCGCAGGCGGGGGACTGATGACGCATCGGTAGAAGTTAAAGCCTGCACGAATAAATTGAGCGCAGACGTATGGGAGACAGTGAGCGCTTTTGCGAACACTGCGGGTGGGCTCATTATTTTGGGCCTGAATGAAGCCGAAGGATTTGTTCCTTCGGCTAACTTTGCTATCGATAGGGTGCGCGATCAGTTTGTTTCGGGTATCGGAGACGGAGGCTCAGCGGCAGTGGTGACCCATGCGCCGCGGTACGAGCTTGATCGAGGCGAGGTCGACGGGCTCCAGGTGCTTCTGGTGCGCATCTTTGAACTTGAGCTTAAAGCGAAGCCTTGCTATATCGGCGCGCGCGGCGTGCAGAACGGTAGCTACAAGCGCGTGGATGATAAAGATATCAAGATGTCACCCGCTGAGCTATATGAGCTGCAGAGTGCGTTGCTTCCGAGCGATGCAGACGGCACGGTGGTTTCGGAGGCAACGGTCGAGGATTTGGATCCAGATGTCGTGCGGTCTATTATCGCAAATCGCCGGCTGCAGACCCCACGCGTTTTGCGCGGGGCCGATACGCTGGAAAAGCAGCTGGTCAGACTCAATATCACTACAAAGGATGGTGCCGTGAAGCTCGCGGGGCTTCTGTCGGCGGGAATTTACCCCCAGCAGTTCTATCCCAAACTGATGATCGATGTCGCCGTTCATTCCGATGTGGAATAATCTGCACCCGGGCAACCCCGGTTTATTGACCGCCAGTTGTGCGATGGCCCGATTCCGGCTTGCATCGAAGATGCCCTTGCCGCGATTGGACGAAACTTGCGCAAAGCGACGATAGTGCAAGGCGCTGGCAGAAGGGAGGATTGGGAAGTTCCCCAGGAGGTTTTGCGCGAGGCCTTGGCAAATGCCTGCATCCATTGAGAATATTCGCCCATGTTTGTGGGGCAGGCCGTGAGTGTCGATATCTATCCAGACAGAATAGAGATCAAAAACCCTGGCGGGCTTTGGGGCGGAAAGACGGTGGACAATCTTGCAGACGGGGAATCGCGCTGCCGAAACCCAAAGCTCATGAGCCTAATGGGGGCGACGCCGTTAGAGCATGCCGAGGGGGCCGTTGCGGAAAGCCAGGGATCTGGTATCCCGGCTATGATTCGCGAGATGGAGTCTCGTTCGCTTGGCAGGCCGAAATTTATCGTTAAGGCCGATTCGTTTACGGTGCTGCTTTCCCGGCACGGGGCGGAGCTTGCTGAAAACCGCACGTGGATTCAGAGCCATGTGGGCGCCGAGCTGACGGATCGCGAAGAAACATTGCTCATGTTTATGCGGGAGCATGGGTGCGTATGCGATGTTCAAAAAATACGAGAGGCCCTGAAGTGGGATTCGGATGACATTCGTCTGATCTGCGGGGACCTTGTCGATAAACATGTCCTGTCAAAATGTGGCAAAGACACGTTTGAGATTATCGATATGAGCAGAGAATCGTCAGCTTCGACAGCGGATAGGATCCTGGAGGCTCTCAGCGCCGAAGTGGATATGACGGCGCGAGAAATAGCGGTTGCATCGGGGGTCAAAATTTCGTCCGTCCGCTACCATCTGCCAAAAATGGCGGATAAAGGGCTCATCGAAGTAATGGGTTCATCGACGAGCCGCAACCGCCGCTATCGGAAGAAGTAGATGCAGCCGAGTCGCCCCTCTTGTGTCTCTCGAAGTTAGATGGGTGCTAGGGGGGCGACTGCCTCGCGATATTTTCCCAAGATAAAACCTGCCAAAAAACAAACCTGTCCCTTATTGGCAGGTCATTTAACGCAGTCCAGGTTGAGCATATGCGAGCGAGCGGGCTCCGGGTGCGGCAAGGTGACGTGAAACAAGCGGGCGCTGACCTTTTGGTCGCGCCCGTGAAGTTGAACGTCAGATTGCCGTGCCCGGAGCCCGTGCAGCGCCGAGCAGTTGCGCCGTTTGTAAAACGGCGCAACCTACAGGTTCATGTTGCCGTGGATGTAGGGGGTGACCTCGGGGGAGATATGGCCGCAGCCCAGCTCGCGCAGCGCGGACTCGATGGCGGCGGGCAGCGGGGTTTTGCTCTCGGCATCGACGGCGCTGCCGCCGAGGGCGGCAATCTTGGTGACATCTGCGGGGGCGGCCTCGATATG
>CABTAA010000010.1 GCA_902482615.1 uncultured Collinsella sp. | reverse complement strand
GCGGCCGCCGACCCAGTTCCAGAAACCAAAGGCGTTAGCGGGGTCGATACCGAAGGCCTCGACCTTCTCGAGTGCGGTGGAAACGGCGACGAAGTGCTTTGCCACGGCCTCGGCGTTCTGCTCGTCGGAGCCATCGATGGCGCCCTGAGCCTTGAGCTGCTCGAGCATCCAGGTCTTAACTTCGCGAGCGTTGGTGAGGGTCTCGAGCGTGGTGAAGGTCTTGGAGACGATGATCACGAGCGTTGTCTCGGGATCCAAACCCTTGAGCTTCTCTGCCTGATCGTTGGGGTCGATGTTGGAGATGTAGCGGCAGTCGATACCGGCGTCGGCGTAGGGACGCAGGGCCTCGTAGGCCATGACCGGGCCCAGATCGGAGCCACCGATGCCGATGGATACCAGGTGCTCGATTTTCTTGCCGGTAACGCCCTTCCACTCACCGGAGCGCACGCGCTCGGCGAAGGCGTACATGCGGTCGAGGACCTCGTGCACGTCGGCGACGACATCCTGGCCGTCAACGATGAGCTGGCCCTTCTCGCTTGCCGGACGGCGAAGCGCGGTGTGCAGGACAGCGCGGTCCTCGGTGGTGTTGATGTGCTCGCCGGAGAACATGGCGTCGCGGCGCTCCTCGAGCTTCACCTCGCGGGCAAGATCACACAGCAGCTTGACGGTCTCATCGGTCACCAGGTTCTTGGACAGATCGAAGTGCAGGTCGCCGGCATCAAAGCTCAGCTTGTTCACGCGCTCTGCATCGGCAGCGAACCATGCCTTAAGGTCGATACCCTCGGCCTCGAGCTTCTCCTGATGGGCCTCGAGCGCCTTCCAAGCGGCGGTCGACGTAGCGTCGATAGGTGCGGCAACAGTTGCCATAAAGTCCTCCTCAACATACGGGCGCATACCTCCATGCGCCCGGATAATCAGATGCCCCTATTCTAGCGCAGGTCAAGACCGTAATCAGCGAGCGTTGCCAATCCGCCCCCAAACGGCGACCGACCAAATGGGGACAGGTTTATTTTGGCAGGTCAACGCTTTACCTACCAATATTAACCTGTCCCTTCCTGGCAGGTACTAGGCCGCGGCGCATACGCTGCCGAGCAGCTCACGCAAGGGAGACCCAATGCCCTCAAGCAGTTCGGGAGCGATAATGGCAAAAACGGGAACCTCGCCGGCTCCTACGACGGCAGGCACCTTGCCCTCCGAGACGATGCACCCATAGGGAACAAAGCCGTCCTCGCCGGCATCGAGCGCCGCCATGCGACGCGCGAGCTCGCGCGCAAACCCCCGCCGTATCGGCATCGCCGATCGCTAGGACAAAGTCCACGCCTTCATCGGTCGCCAGGGCTACGGCCTCATCAACCAAATCGTCTCCCCCGTCGCCCTCGACCAAGCCGCAGCGAAAAAGCACGCGCTCGAGCAGAGCTCGATCAAGCGAGCCGAGTGCTGCCGAGACGAGTTCATCGCGCGTATGCTTGTCGCCGCCCAACACGACCAGCGCCTTGGTGCCACCGTAGTGAGCGACCAATCGTCCGCACCAGCGAGCCACGTCTCCATCCGCAACAAGGCGCGTCGGCATACCAAACCCATAATTGACCATTATCCCCACAACCCTTCCGTGCTTTATGGCGGCATCGATCGTTAGGCTCATGCTACGAAGCGAGGTTTTCCGAGCTGTTTCGCACTCTTTAGAGCTGCGTTAAATACCCGATGTAACCGAACGACCATACCTGCCAAAAAGGGACAGGTTTTGACGATGTCCGCGCAAGCCGGTATTATCGAACAGGTATTCGATAAGAACATGTGTTTGATGGGAGGACGCGTGGGGCACGAGCGTCACACCTATATCTGCATCGACCTTAAAACGTTCTACGCCAGCGTCGAGTGCGTCGACCGCGGGCTCAACCCGCTCACCACCAACCTGGTCGTTGCCGACGAATCGCGCGGACGCACGACCATCTGTCTCGCTATCACGCAGGCCATGAAGGACTTAGGTATTCACAACCGCTGTCGTCTGTTCGAGATTCCCGACGGCATCGACTACATCAAAGCAATGCCGCGTATGCAGCACTACATGGAGGTGTCGGCGCAAATCTACGGCATCTATCTGGAATACGTGAGTCCGCAAGACATTCACGTCTATTCAATCGATGAATGCTTTATCGACGTGACACCCTATCTGGACCTCTATCACACCGATGCGGAAGGCTTCGCCTGCATGTTGCGTGACGAGGTCTTGGCGCGTACCGGCATCACGGCGACGGTCGGCATCGGCCCCAACCTATTCCAGGCCAAGGTTGCACTCGATATCACCGCCAAGCACGTGCCCAGTCGCATCGGCAAACTCGACGACGAGACCTTTCGCAAGGAGATCTGGCCCCATCGCCCCATCACCGACATCTGGGGCATCGGCCCCGGCGTGGCGGCCCGTCTCGAGAAATACGGCGTCTACGACCTGATGGGCGTCGCCGCACTCGACGAGAACCTACTCTACGACGAGCTCGGCGTCAACGCCGAATATCTCATCGACCACGCCTTTGGGCGCGAGCCGACAACTATCGCCGATATCCAAACTTATCGCCCACAAGCGACCTCGACCACCACAGGGCAGGTGCTCTCGAAGGGCTATGCCTACGAGCAGGCCTACACCGTCTTGCGCGAGATGGTCGACAACGCCGTGCTGGATTTAATCGACAAGCACGTGGTGTGCGACAGCATCTCGCTCTTTGTGGGTTATGCGAGCGAACGAGCCGACATACGCCGCCTCGACGCCAGCGGCACAGCGCAATATGTGGACGGATGCGGACACCTACGCTCGAGCACGTCGAGCATCGAACCCGCCGTAACTGCTGGACCCGAGCTCGCACCCCGTGCGCCCAAACCCGTCCAACGCGATGACGAACGACGGCGCTTGGTGCGTGAGGCGCAGGCAATCGATGGCATCTTTGTGGGAGAGCATGGCGGCAAACCGCGCGGTGGCTATGCCGCGCTCTTCGCGCACTCCAACGCTTCGCGAAAGCTGCCCGAGCGAACCAATTCGTTTAAGAGGATCATGGGGTATTTCGACGACCTTTGGGCGCAAACGGTCGACCCCAAGCGACCGGTTAAGCGCATCAACCTTGGCTTTGGCAATCTGGTGCCCGAGGAATTTGCCACCATCGATCTATTTAGCGATGTCGAGGCTGACGAGCGCGAACGCGACCTGGCGCGCGCCGTCCTGGCCGTGAAGGGCAAGTACGGCAAGAACGCACTCGTCAAGGGATTAAGCTTTACCGCCGGCGCCACCGCACGCGAACGCAACGACCAAGTTGGAGGACACCGTGCCTAAGTCCCAACAACAGCCGATGCGGCCACCGACACCTTTTGAACGCCTAGCGGACCCCGAGGGCAGACGCCGCGCCGCCGACCCCAACCTCACTGCCAACGGTGCCGTGCGCGCCGGCCGTGCCGCGCAGTTTATGCCCTTTGCCGCCCTCACGGGATACTACGAGCTCGTGCGCAAACAAGAGATCACTGTTGAGCCCAAATGCGAACTCACGGAAGAAAAAGCCCTCGAGCTTTCGAAAAAGCTCGAGGGCCTCAAACGCGGCGACTTGGTTCGTGTCACCTATTACGATACGTACGGCTATCGCTCCCGCACCGGCATTCTCGACGAGGTACTCCCCGCCTTCAAGCTCCTCAAGCTCAAAGACATCGCCATCGACTTCGACGATATCCAAGACATCGAACTGCGCGGACGAGCCTAGACAAGGAAATGCATCCAAGACGGCGCTTACAGCGTCATGACGTAGTAACCAGCGTCCTTCACGGCGGCCACGAGAGCACCGCGGTCGATCGGCTGTTTAGAGCGCACACGTGCCGTGTGATCCGCATACGTCACCGTTGCCCACACGCCGTCCAGCGCATTGAGGGCATTGGCCACGTTCTGAGCGCAGCCGTCACAGCTCATACCGCCGATGAGCAGCTCATCGCTATAGGGATAGTGCGATGCATCAGTATCCACCACAACAACCTTTTTGGCCTTCTTGCCGCTCGTACCATCGCTGCAACAACTCTTCCCGTGTGTCGAAGCGGCAATGCGACGCAGTCCAAAAAACATGCCGACGGCAATGACGGCCAGCACGATGAGATTCGCAGGGTTGAGCAAGTCACTCATGCGCTCCCCTTTCAAGTAGCCCTATCTAGATACCCCCATGGGGTGTTCCCATCTTAACCCAAAATCATGTCGGTTCGGTCAATTAGTTTCCCTATTCAAACTTCTTTGTTGACCATGGCTTACTTTCGTGTATAAGTTTTCCTAGGCTAACAACTGAGGTCCCGAAAGGAGCATCGTGACTCGAACCATTGACATCCCAACATACCAAACGGCTGTCGTGCGCAACTGCTCCCCTACGCTCGCAGGTATCAAGCCGGCTTCACTCTTTACCTATCCCGGCGTTTACGCCAACCAAAACGGAAAGCCCGGCGCCGCCCATATCGAAGAGCGACGCTCTCGCCTGCTCGCCGTCATAGCCCAATGCAACCGCGAGCTCCAGCCGCTCGGGATCCATATGAGCGTTTTGGTCTGGCGCCCCTGCGGAGCGCTCATCTATGTGTACCGCCCTGCGGACCTCATGCGATACCTCTCCGACCCCCGCGCCACGACGGCGCTTGCCGCCGAAGGTTACGATGTCCACAACCTGCCCGCATCCCTGGTGCATCTCGCCGCGCGCATCACGCTGGCAAGCAGCAATGCCGCAGAAAGCGCCTATGACGGCAGTGTCTGCGCACTCGCGCGAAATAGGCACTGCGATACGGGGTGCACGTGCGAGTTCCCCCACGAAATTGGCTATTTTTTGGGCTATCCCTACGAAGATGTCCATCAGTTTATCGTCCAGCGCGGCGAGAACTACAAGGTCTTTGGGGCCTGGAAGGTCTACGCAAATGTCGAGCAGGCGCTTGCGACGTTTGATGCCTACCGTGCCTGCACCCAATACTTCACCTTTGTCTATCAGCAGGGCTGCAGCCTGGCGCAACTTGCCCAGGCGACCCGATAGAACGTACAAACCGCGGCCGCACGCCGCACGACCGAAAGGACAAAACATGAGCAAGATCGCCGTCGTCTATTGGAGCGGCACGGGCAACACCGAGGCAATGGCAAACTTTGTCGCCGAAGGCACCACGTCCGCGGGCGCCGAGGCCGAAGTCATCCCCTGCGCCGACTTCTCCGCAGACAAGGCCGCCAGCTACGACGCCTTTGCCTTCGGCTGCCCCGCCATGGGCTCCGAGGAGCTTGAATACGATGAGTTCCAGCCTATGTGGGACGAGGTCAAGGAGACTCTCGGCGACAAGAAGGTCGTCCTCTTTGGCTCCTACTCGTGGGCCGAGGGCGAGTGGATGGACAACTGGAAGGCGGACGCCGACGAGGCGGGTGTTAACGTCGTCGATTCCGTCATCTGCTACGACGCCCCCGATGATGAGGGTGAAGCGGCCTGCAAAGCCCTGGGAGCGGAGCTGGCATAAACCGCCCATTGACACGACAGATGCAACGCAAACGGGCTCCGGGTCGTCTTAACCCGGAGCCCGTTCATCTATAAAGCCACGACACGAACGGCACAACTCACCCGCGTATCAAACGACGGACGTTACAGACATCGAGTCGCTATGCATTCTTACGGGAGCGCACATACCACGCACCAATAGCCGCAAGGCACACGATACCGACAGCAACACCGGTAACAGCGACCGGATTAACGCCGCCTCGCCCATCCAAAGCGCCCTTGCGTGATGTGGCAGCAGCGGACGTCGTTTTCGAACCGGAAGACTCGTCGGAGCCGGACTTCTTATCGGACTCGCCCTTGTTGGCATCCACATTCTGCGACATCTCCGACTTCGAGCCATCCCGCTTATCGCCGGAGCCATCGCCCTTCTGCGAACCGGTCGGCATGACCGCGGGCGTCGGATTCTTCGTCGGGACCGTAGGAACGGGCACCTCGGGCGTCACGGGTTTTTTCGAGCCGCCCGGTTCGACGACACCGGCTTTTGCGCCGCCGATCTTGGACCAGTTCACACCGGACCCTGCGGACTTATAGGCCGAAAGGGCTCGTAAGGCCTGTACCGTCGCAAGCGCGTTGGCATTGCCGGGCTTACCGTCGGATCCCATGGTATGGGCGTAGCCCTTGCCGTCGGCAACCTCGTAGGCGCAGATTGCGGCAATCAGGCTATTCGCACCCCTTGCAAAACCGTTCTTGGTATTTACGGGATCCTTGCCAAGAGCCACAAGAGCGAGCAACACCTGGGCATTAGACTCGACGGACCCAAAATCGCAAAGGCCGTTCATCTGGCCCCTAAGGAAGCCGAGCGCATTGTCGACAGCAGATGCAACAGAAGGTTGGCCATTCGAGGCCGGGGCGACAGCACACGCGTCATCATCGACATAGGGTGCAAGCGCCTGAAGTGCCATAGCGGTCATATCGACGTTGCTCGCACCGCCCGCATCGATGGTGAAACCGCCGTCGGGATTCTGGAACGAAAGCAGCGCGCAAACAAGCTGAACACGCGTCCAAGAAGAGCCGGACGCACGCAACACCTCATTCGAAATACCCGCCTCGTCAAGGGCAATCAGCGCATAGACCACGTTGTTCGCCGAAGCCGCAAGATCTTCGTGAGAGCAAATGTCGGCAATGAGATTCACACCATCGAAAGAGGTGATATCCTCGCCAAGCGCGGTTAGCGCAAGCGCAACTCGCTCGCAATCAGTCACCTTGGCGGTGTTGCCCGACCACTCGGCCTTATGAACGGTAAGGGACTTCTTGTAATTCGCGATCAGTGCGTCGTCAATCTTGCGCCCCGACGTTGCGAAGGCGTAAATCTCCCATTCTTGACCATAGGTGTACGCATCGATCGTACGGTTGGCGTCAAAGTACTTGGCAGCGGAAAGGGTACCTTCGTCGGCCTTTGCCTCGTTATCCGGTGAGGCAACGATTCCGTCAACCGTAATCTCAAAGGAGATGGCCTGGGCACCGGCAGTCTGATCGATCGGCGTACCGGTCACCGTATAGGTACCGGCCTTGTTCGCCGTCAGGACATAGGCGCCGCTCGCCACAAACAAGCCGTCGTCAGGAGCACCGTCAACGTGCTTCCAATCACCAAGAGCGCGTCGGTCGATACTCACGGCATCCGAGGCATCCCGACCTTCCTCGGTCGTCACACTCCATTGCATACCGGGCTCGGAAACACTCCAGCCCTCGGCATCGTTCTCACCCGTATAGCCCAGGTTGAGTTCGACGGTCTTACCGGCCTTAACGGACGCGGGGGCATTTGTGATTGTCACCGATTTCAGTGGGTTCCGGTAAGCGTAGGTAACCTCTCGTTTACCCGAGGAGATGACGGTGCCGTCCTGGTTTTCGACCGTCGCCTCAAATGTCGTCTTACCGGCCTTATACGGCGTAAAGCCAATCTCGCCACTCGTAGTGTACTCGGCAACCGCAGAATCACTCGAGGTGACCGTGTAGCACGCGCGATCACTCGCGTTTTCGGGTCCCACAACCGGCGCAGCCTTATCGGTCAGGAAGGCGCCTTTGGCAAGCGGATTGCGACCGTGCAGATAGACAGTCTCGCCGTCCTCGTTATAGCCAAGCGAGACGCTCGTCGCTGGCACATAGCTCGACGTGACCGTCACGCTCTTGGAGGCGATATCGAGATTTGCGCGTGAAGATACCCGAATCGTGGCCTCGCCCGTCTTCTTAAAATAAAAGCAGGCGGATCCGGGATTGGAGTAAAGTACGTTCGCAGGCGTGCCGACAAAGCGAAAACGCGCATAGGAAACAGGAGTGTACTCGCCCTCGGCGGCATCGGTGTAATGAACACGGACTTCAAGATTCTTGACCTCGGAACCCGCAACCGCAATAGTGCCGCCCGTCACGTTTGCGCCGTTATACCAAATCTGAAAATCATCGATCGGTTTGGACACTGCCTTGACCACAACGGTCGCGACGTTCTCGGTAGTGCCGTCGTCCTTGTGGAGTGTGGCGGTTACCGTACCTACGGCGTCGTTATACACGTGCAGCAGGCCCGTTTCCTCGTTAACGGCGATATCACCCCTGTTGGCATCTGGGGTACCCCAGGTCACCTTGGCATCCTTGGGCAGGCCATCGAGCTCAAGCGTGCCCGAAACGCAGGCGGCACCGTTCTCGCCCACCACAACGTCGTCGGGAGACGGGCAGAGCACACCATCGGCAGCAGTTACGGTCTTGCCGGTACGGGCAGACGTGAACTTCACCTCGTACTTATTGCTTGCAGTAGGGCTCTCAGAAGACTCGTGGTCTAGATTCTCACCGAAGTGCGGAAAGCCATCAGACCCCATACCCCACACGCTACCGTTTTCACCACGATTGACGTTGAGATTTTCGACAAAGGTCGCCGTCTTCATGTCATCGGTATCGACAGCATAGGAGTTAACGAGCGCGTCCGCGGGAAAGACAACCTTGTTGGTAAGGCCCTCCTGCCAGTACGTATTGATAAGCTGTCCGGAGTCATAGCTCGCAAAGAGCACGCCGCCGGTCGAAGCGGCGGTGGACATGCAATTGGAGATCACGCCGCCCTTGAGCGTACGGCCAAAGCCAGCAACGCCCTTACCTGTAACGGACGTGGAGCAATTAATGACAGAGCCCTTTACCTGATTGCCAAGCGGACCAAACGACTTGCCGTCCATGGCCTGTTTGAGCTCACCGGCAAAAGAGACATTCTGGATGACGCCGGTGGAGCCAACGCTCTCAAACAGAGACTTAACGCCTCCCTTGTTGTCAAAGGTAATAGTGTGACCCTGTCCGTCAAACGTGCAATTGAGCTCGCCTGTGGGTCCGAAGAACCATTCGTCATCAATCACAATGTCGCTATCGAGCACATAGTAGTTGCTCGCATCCTTGACGTTCATATACATGAAGTCATCCTGCGACGAGATGTGCTTGACGCTCTCCGGCTGGGCGACGGGAGCCGTCGGCTTCTTTTTCTCAAGCGCATCCGAGGCATCCTTGAGCGTCTTGACCGCCGCATTTACATCGGACTGAGATGCATCGTCGTTATCGTTGACGATTTTGGCTTCGGCAAGAGCAGCGGCAAAGGCGGACCAAGAATCCGTTGTGTAGTCTGACTCATTGAGCGCCTCGGCGGCCGTGATAGCCGCGACGAGCGCGTCCTTATTGACAACGACGGGGGCAGAGCCGCTCACAAGCAAGGGCAGGCCACCATTGGACACCCAGGAAAAGCCAGTCGACGGCGTATCGGTATTGAGCACGTCGAGTGATTTAGCAGAAGAGAGGTCGGCGGCTTTAGCCGCGTTTCCCTTGTTAAAGCCGCTAGGGTTGTTCATCTCGGCAGGCGAAAAACCTACGGTATATAGGCAGTTCAACAGTGATCCGGCCTGAGCCTCACCGACCAGGCCACCGTTCATCTCAACGCCTGAGCCGGCAAAATAGGAATTGACGATCTTTCCGGACGTCATACCGCCGACCAGGCCACCGGCACAGCCCATCCAGCCGATAAGGTTCACACTCGCCGTGGACCAACACATCTGGATGGTGCCAGAAAGTGTCATGGCAATGGAGCCCACATTGTCGGTGCTCGAGACCGAGCCTGTCACGCCCAGGTTCTGAATCGAGCCGGTCACATTATTCGCAACGGCCTTGCCGTTAATGGTGACCGTATGGCCCTGGCCATCCAGGGTGCCGCCAACGGTCTCGATCTGCTGGTCAGTGCCCATCGAAATATTCGCGCCGAGCTTGACGGTCGCACCCGCCTCAATGGTCTCGGGCATATCGGCCGCATCGTTGACGACCACCGTCTCGCCCGAGTGCACTACCGTGGCGAAAGAACCTGCTTCTTCGACCTGTGCAGCCGGTACCGTTTCCTCGGACGCAACAGACTGCACGGCAACACCAGAGCTTTCCTGCTCCTGCGTGCTGCCGCCATCTGCCATGCCGGTTTCAGCGTCGGCAGAAGGCTCATCTTCATTAGGCCTGCCCTGCCCATCATCGCCCGCCGCGGTGACCTGATCGGCCGCCGCGGCTACGCCCGCGCTCACCTCCTCGGCAAACGCGGTCATTCCCGTGCTCGAACTGGCAAAGATAAACGCCATGAGCACGATGAGGAATTTCCTCGTACCTGTTCGGATGTTGTTGAGCATCCTTTCCCCCTTGGTCTGGAAGATCACTACCCCAATAAGAATCGAGGCCGACCATGTAAAGGGAAACGGGACACAGCGAAACGCCCGCACCTGACAGCATGCGGCAATGCCCCCGCATCGCATACGGGATGCTTGGGGCAAATATGATGTCATCTTCTGCTCACCGGAATCCAGCGGCTCCCAAAAGACCCTCGACACGAGAAGACCATAGGCAAGTAATCTGACTCGCGGGACAGCCCCGCACACAGTAACCGCCTTGTCTGGGATTCCCACCCAGTTCCCTTTTATGCGTCAAGCGCACCCATGGTCCGGCTTCTTTTCAAACAGCATGTAATTGTATGGCAGACCAGACAACGAGCGTCCGCCGATATCACGCACACATAATTCACCGAAAATGTGGTTAAAAGTCGGCCAGGGCAACGACGAGACCTTTATACGAAATGCAAAACGGGGCCGCAGCATCATTGCTACGACCCCGCCCGCTCAAGCAAACTCTCATTCCGAGACGCTGCCGATCAGCTACGAGATATTGCCCAAGAACGCCTTAGTGCGTTCGCTCTTGGGATGGTCGAAAACCTCGCTCGGCGTACCCTCTTCCACGATAACGCCGCCGTCCATAAAGACGACGCGGTCGGCGACGTCGCGGGCAAAGCCCATCTCGTGCGTCACGACGATCATGGTCATGCCGTCGCGTGCCAGGTCGCGCATGACACCCAGAACGTCGCGGACAAGCTCGGGGTCAAGCGCTGACGTAGCCTCGTCAAAGAGCATCACGTGCGGATTCATTGACAGGGCGCGGGCGATGGCCACGCGCTGCTGCTGACCGCCCGAAAGCTGGCTCGGCATAAAATCGATGCGCTCGGCCAGGCCGACCTTGGTCAGTTCCTCGACGGCAATCTTCTCGGCCTCTTCCTTGCTGCGCTTGAGCACCTTTTGCTGTGCAAGCATGACGTTCTTTTTGACCGACAGGTGCGGGAACAGGTTGAACTGCTGAAAGACCATGCCCAAGTGCGTACGTACCTTGTTAAGGTCGACGCCCTTGGCACACACATCCACGCCCTCAACGACAATCGAGCCGCTCGTGGGATGCTCCAGACGATTGATGCAGCGAAGCATCGTCGACTTGCCCGAGCCCGAAGGACCCAGGACTACGACGACCTCACCCTTGTGCACATCCAGATCGATGTCGCGCAGGACCACGTTATCGCCAAAGGCCTTCTGGAGGTTCTTGATGCTGACGACGACCTCGTTCGAGTTATTGGTTTCGCTCATGATAGGACCTCCTTACAGACCGGCGATGTGATCGGCGGGCGTCGCGACAACCTGTCCGGCACTCTTGGCGGGACGCTTCTTTTTGGTTTCGGCCGTCCCCAGAAGCCTCGCCTCAAGACCGCTCACCAAACGCGCAAGCGGCAGGGTGATGACCAGATAGAACAGGGCGGCAACCACATACGGCGTGATGGAGCCCGTCGTGGCTACGATGGTACGGGCGTTCATGACGATCTCAACCACGCCCACGGCCGCGAGCAGCGACGTATCCTTGTAAAGCAGGATGAACTCACTGGTCAACGTAGGCAAAACATTGCGGAACGTCTGGGGAATCATAACGTAGAGCAGCGTCTGGAAGGCATTCATGCCCAGCGAACGCGCGGCCTCGTTTTGGCCCTTGGGGATCGACTGAATACCGGCGCGGAAGATCTCGCACAGGTAGGCGGACGAGTTCATGGCCATGACGATGACGCCCAACACATAGTCGTCCACCTTGACGCCGGCAAGTGGCAGGCCAAAGAACGCGATGTAGATCTGCAGGAACGCCGGCGTACCACGGATGATATTCACATAGATGCCGGCAAGGCAACGCAGGATGCGCGACTTGGAGATACGCATGAGCGACAAGGCAAAGCCAAAGGGAATTGCCAGCGGAAACGCCACGAGCACGATCGAGAGCGACATGAGGAAGCCTTTGAAAACGATCGGCAGGCTCTGGACCAAAATGACCGGGTTCAGGAACAGGCGAAGGAACATGTTGGAATTCCATGCCTCGACCCACGGCTGCTCCTTAAGATCGGCCAAGAAGTTATCGAATGCCGTCACGCCCTTAATCTCGACGGAAGGAATCTTGGAAATCTTCTTGGTCGAACCGTCGGCCAAAGTGTAGGTTCCGCTAAAGGCCTCGTCGCCGCCCTCGACGGGAAACGTCACGCCGTAGACCTCGACACGGAAAAAGCCGCCGGCAGGCGCCGTCTCGCCAAAGTCGATCTTGAGCGTCTGGCCGTCAGCCTTGCACGTGGGCTTCATGGGCGTACGATCCATGAGGTCCTCGCCCGAGAGCATCGTCAATCGCGTGTCATCGGTACCAAACGTCGTGCCGTCGACAAACGTCAGCGAAAGACCGCTCAGCTCCTCGTCGGCATCGGCCTGGACCTCCCAGGTAATGCGCGTCTCGGTGCCGCCGACCACAGCGCTACCCGAACCGGTATTGGGTCGGGCGGTAATCTTTGCGGTCTCAAGCGCCTGGGCGGTCGTGGGCGCATATGCCCCCGCGCACACCAGCGCGAGCGCCACGGCCATGACGCAGACTAGCTTTTGGAGCAAGGCGGGCAGTGGAAAACGCTGCTCCGTGGCCCCTTTGTTCAGTCGAGACAAGGTGGCTCCTATCGTAGAAGTTGCCGGCAAAACGAGACGGAAATGCTCTCCGTCAAGAGAAGCGCAAGGGCCCTCTCCGCCAAAACGGAAAGGGCCCGCGCGCAATCAAGTAGCTATTTTACTTGATGTTGTACTTAGCCATGAGGGCGTCGACGGTACCGTCGTCGGTCAGGTCCTTGATGGCCTGGTTGATATCGTCCTTGAGCTTGGTGTTGCCCTGGTTGATGGCGATGGCGTACTCCTCGCCGGTGCTGATCTGCTTAATGGTCTGGCAGGTGTTGAACTGCTCGGCGGTCAGCTGGCTGGCAACGGAGCGGTTGGTGACTACGGCGTCGCCCTTATCGGACTGCAGGGCGCTGAAGCACTCGGTAGCGTCCTTGTAGGGGACGATCTTGGCCTTGGGGAAGTTCTCCTGGGCAAAGGACTCGGCGGTCGAGCCAGACTGGACGATGATGGTAGCGTCGGCGTTGTTGAGCTTCTCGCTGTAGTTGTCGGCCGTGATGTCGGTGCTATCGACCTTGGTCACGATAGCCTGATCGTCCATGTAGTAGGAATCGGAGAAAGTGACTTCCTTCTCACGCTCGGGCGTGTCGGTGATAGCCGCGATGGAGACGTCATACTTGGCGCCCGAAGCGACGCCCGGAACCAGCGTGTCAAAGTCATTGTTGACGTACTCGACATCCAGACCCAGCTTGTCGCCGATAGCCTTGATGAGCTCAAGGTCAAAGCCCTGATAATCGCCGTTGTCATCCTTGTACTCAAACGGAGCGTACTCGGCAGAGGTGCCGACGGTCAGCGTACCGTCCTTGACGAGCGCGTACTCCTTGGAGCCGTCGACCTTCTCGACCTTGGCGTCGTCAGAGCTGCTGGAACCGGCATTGGAACCAGAGGTGGCGTTGGACGAGCCGCAGCCCGTCAGAGCGAGGGCGAGCGCCATAGCACCCGTGGCGGCAAATGCGCCAAGCTTCTTCAGCTTCATAATCAGTCTCCTTCCGGTGACCCCGTTTGATTCAGAGGTCTGCAAAAACTGAGGGTTATTATGCACCCGCTTGGAAGAATCTGCAATTAAAAAACTGATTGAAACAAACCCATAACATGAATGGAGCACTCCACTTTATGGCGGCCGTTACTGCTGCAACGACCTTAACAGTTTGATTTCAGCCGCATAACCTGCAAGTTCGTTCGGTGTCTCCAAAATGAATGGCAATGCGCGCAAGCGGCCATTCGATACAATATTCTGCATAACCCGCATACCGCCGCCAAACTCTTCACTACCCAGGTAGCCCTTGCCGATGCACTCGTGGCGATCCTTATGGGCGCCGCAGGGATTCTTGGAGTCATTGATATGCACGGCGCGCAAGCGCTCGATACCTACCACACCATCGAACTCATCGAGCACGCCGTCCAGATCATGGATGATGTCGTAGCCAGCATCGCTCACATGGCAGGTGTCCAGACACACGCCCAGCTTGTCCGATAGCTCTGGACGTCTGGCAGCAACACCCTCGATAATGCGCGCCAGCTCCTCAAAGCTGCGGCCCACCTCGGTTCCCTTGCCGGCCATGGTCTCGAGCAGCACCGTCGTCTGCTGGCCCTCAAACATCACCTGGCACAGGGTGTCGACGATCATCTGAATGCCGGCGTCGGAGCCCTGCCCCACATGCGCACCGGGATGGAAGTTGTAGTAGTTGCCGGGCAGCGCTTCCATGCGCCGTAGGTCCTCTGCCATGGCCTCCAGGGCAAACTCACGCGCCCGCTCTTTGGCTGAGCAGGGGTTATAGGTATACGGGGCATGAACCACGAGCGGGCCAAAGTCGTTTTGCTCCATAAGCTCGCGCAGGGCCGCCACGTCATCCATATCAAGGTCTTTCGCCTTGCCGCCGCGCGGGTTGCGCGTAAAGAATGCAAAGGTATTGGCGCCAATGGACAGCGCCGTCTCCCCCATCGCCCGATAGCCCTTCGTCGTCGAAAGATGGCACCCAATCGTCAGCATCTCCAGCTCCCCCTCATCAGTTGCGGTGAAATAGTTCCTGTTTGGCCCCTATTCTGCCGCAAACAGGAACTATTCCACCGCAACTTATAAAAGGGGCATCAGAGGCGCGGGCCACCAAGCACCACGGTCGCCGGCGTCATGATCCCCTACGTGTCAGCGCCAAGTCCTAGAGGGCTAGACGGATTGCATCGATAATGCGCGCGCAGCGCTGTGTGGCGGCAAGGGGCATGACGGGACTCTCGAGTTTCCCCGCCCGGATGAGCTGGGTCGCATGCTGGATTTCGCCGTAGAAATCATCGACCTCAAACGGGGCATTTATTTCGAGCATTCGTCCGTCGGAGTACTTCACATGGGCGAGCTCGGGGCGATGGAGGCGCTCGATTTCCAACGAGCCCCGCTCGCAGGCAATCGTTAAGCGGCTTTCATATGCTGCTTTGCCATCGCACACCATATGAATGGGTATGCCGCCGACGCTCATACGGACCTCGTCGGCCCAATCCACGCGGCCGACCGATACGTCACGCCAGCGAACTTCACGAGACGAAACCTCGCACGCGCCCGTGAGCAAATCCTCAAACCAACCGACCGCATAGCAGCCCATGTCATATAGACAGCCACCCTGCAACGGGTCGAGCAGATAACTCGAAGGGGGCTCACCATAATCGAGTTTTTGCACGCTTTCAATCGAGACGATACGGCCGAGCTCGCCCGACGCAAGCAAGACCTTCACGCGAGTACGCATCGGACAAAACCGATTTTTCATCGCCTCCATAAACAGTACGCCGCGCTCGCGAGAGGTGGAGGCAATCGAGAGAGCCTCTTCTTCATTCAAAACGGCCGGCTTTTCGCACAGCACGGCCTTTCCGGCGCGCAGCGCGCGACAGGCCCAACGCGTATGCATGCCATGCGGAAGAGCCAAGTAGATTGCGTCGACATCGGGGTCGGCAATCAACGCATCATAAGCCGCATCGCCGCTATCGTCAGCCGTGGCATAACTGTGCGCGGCATCAATCGAAAACGCCCTGCAAAACTCCTCAACATGCGAAGGAGTGCGACCGGCGGCAGCCACAAGCCGTGCCCCGTCCACCTCCTTGAGCGACGATGCAAATCGATGCGAAATGTTCCCAGCGCCCAAAACGCCCCAACGAACCTCACGTAAATCATCACATGAATCCCGATGGTCCACGACAGCCCCCTTCAGTTGCGGTGGAATAGTTCCTGTTTGGCCCCTATTCTGCCGCAAACAGGAACTATTCCACCGCAAGTTATAAAAGGGGCATCAGGAACGCGTTTTACAAAAGGCTTTAAGCGCGGCCGTTACGGGGCCAGGCTGGAAACGTCGGCGCACATCATCGAGACGCTCGGGAATATCGATATGCTGCGGGCAGTGACGTGCGCATTTACCGCACTTGACGCAATTGCTCACCAGCTT
>CABTAA010000009.1 GCA_902482615.1 uncultured Collinsella sp. | reverse complement strand
GGGACTTAACCCAACATCTCACGACACGAGCTGACGACAGCCATGCACCACCTGTATGGGCTCCTCTCGGCCACGGGGTCTCCCCCGCTTCACCCATATGTCAAGCCCTGGTAAGGTTCTTCGCGTTGCTTCGAATTAAGCCACATGCTCCGCTGCTTGTGCGGGCCCCCGTCAATTCCTTTGAGTTTTAGCCTTGCGGCCGTACTCCCCAGGCGGGACGCTTAATGCGTTGGCTGCGGCACGGGGGGATCGTCCCCCCACACCTAGCGTCCATCGTTTACGGCTGGGACTACCAGGGTATCTAATCCTGTTCGCTCCCCCAGCTTTCGCGCCTCAGCGTCGGTCTCGGCCCAGAGGGCCGCCTTCGCCACCGGTGTTCCACCCGATATCTGCGCATTCCACCGCTACACCGGGTGTTCCACCCTCCCCTACCGGACCCAAGCCGCGGAGGTTCCGGGGGCTTCGGGGGGTTGAGCCCCCCGCTTCGACCCCCGGCCTGCCGGGCCGCCTACGCGCGCTTTACGCCCAATGAATCCGGATAACGCTCGCCCCCTACGTATTACCGCGGCTGCTGGCACGTAGTTAGCCGGGGCTTCTTCTGCAGGTACAGTCTTGACTCTTCCCTGCTGAAAGCGGTTTACGACCCGAAGGCCTCCGTCCCGCACGCGGCGTCGCTGCGTCAGGGTTCCCCCCATTGCGCAAGATTCCCCACTGCTGCCTCCCGTAGGAGTCTGGGCCGTGTCTCAGTCCCAATCTGGCCGGTCGGTCTCTCAACCCGGCTACCCGTTGTCGGCACGGTGGGCCGTCACCCCGCCGTCTACCTGATGGGCCGCGGAGCCATCCCCTCCCGTCGGGGCTTTAGCCGGGGTGCCATGCGGCACCCCGGGGTATCCGGTATTACCCGTCCTTTCGGGCGGCTATCCCGGGGGAGGGGGCAGGTTCTCCACGTGTTACTCAGCCGTTCGCCACTCGCTTCTATCCGAAGATAGGTGCCGTTCGACTTGCATGTGTTAGGCGCGCCGCCAGCGTTCATCCTGAGCCAGGATCGAACTCTCCGTCCAAATAAGTTGGGCTTCGAGCCCGTCCGGTCCTCTCAGTTCATCGCTGATCGGTTCCGTTCGATTCATATGGTTTTAGTATAGGAAAAGGAATTTCTCGGGGCCGCCTCTCGGCGGCCTTGCGAAAAACAAATCCAAGTTAGACCATTTCAAATGGTTCGATGTCTGCCCGGATGCGACACATCTGGTGTGTCCATCCTCGCAGTATCCGGTTCTCAAGGTGCACGCCTGCGCTGGTTCCCGGTTCCACCGGGCCGCGCGGCAAGGAGATATATTGCCAGACCGGAGGGGCGCCGTGGGCGGGAATTCCACTCTTCACAAGTCCTACACAATACATCGCTTCCTATATAAGTCATAGAAAGGCTGGTGCAGAAATACTGCACGTATCAGATGATGACCCTTCGGTTAAGAGATATATAAAGATCGGTCACCTGTAAGTGTCTATCTACCCGCGCTTTTGCTATATAAACCAGCGCTTCAGATAAAAAGAGGGAGCGCCGCGCACAACGCGACACTCCCCTAGCGATTCAAGAGAATCTATTAGGCCTCGAGAGCCTTCTTGGCGATGGTAGCCAGCTCGTTGAAGGACTCGATGTCCTCGTAAGCCATCTGAGCCAGGACCTTGCGGTCGAGCTCGATGCCGGCAACCTTCAGGCCGTGCATGAACTGAGAGTAAGAGATGTCGTTCAGGCGAGCAGCAGCGTTGATACGAGTGATCCAGAGAGAACGGATCTCGCGCTTCTTGTTGCGGCGATCACGATACTGATACTGCAGGGAGTGCTGGACCTGCTCTTTAGCATGCTTGTAAGTACGCGAAGCGGCACCGTAGTAACCCTTCGCACGGTGCATAACGGTACGGCGCTTCTTCTTGGCGGCAACAGCGCGCTTAATACGTGCCATGTTCTATCAACTCCTAGACGGTAAAACGAAAAACGGGAACGCGAACTTAGGCGAGACGCGACTTGATGACCTTGCGGTCGGCAGCGGCGATCTCGGTCTCCTGACGGAAGCCACGCTTACGCTTGGTGGACTTCTTGCTCAGGATGTGGCTCTTGAAAGCCTTGGCGCGCATAAGCTTGCCGGTACCAGTCTTGCGGAAACGCTTCTTGGTGCCGCTGTGGGACTTCATCTTAGGCATGAAATACTCCTTAATCGGTTACAGAACACTAGTTACTTGGTATCGCTTGCCGCTTTATCCTCATCGAAGGCGCCCTTAATCGGGGCGAGCAGCATAAGCATGTTACGGCCTTCCATCTTAGGCTTGGACTCGACCGTAGCGTAAGGCTTGAGATCCTCGGCGAGACGCTCGAGAACGTTAAGGCCCTGCTCCGGGTGAGCCATCTCACGGCCGCGGAACATGATGGTGATCTTAACGCGTGCGCCCTTCTTGAGGAAACGCAGAACGTGGCCCTTCTTGGTCTCGTAGTCGCCAACGTCGATCTTGGGTCGGAACTTCATTTCCTTGACCTCGACCTTGGACTGGTTCTTACGAGCAGCCTTGGCCTTCATGGCCTGCTGGTACTTGAACTTACCGTAGTCCATGACCTTGCAGACCGGCGGCTCCGCGTTGGGAGCGATCTCGACTAGGTCGAGACCCTGATCGTCGGCGACGCGCTGGGCATCGCGGATGGCGAACAGGCCGAGCTGAGAGCCATCGACGCCAATCAAACGGCACGAAGATGCAGTGATCTCGTCGTTGATGCGGGTGTCATCAGACTTAGCTATTTTCCCTACCTCCATTCATAAAAAAATAACCCGGCGCTTCTCAGCAACCAGGTCGTACACATAGAGTTCCTCGATTTGAGGAAGGGAATCTAAGTTGTATGACCAGTCAGCTGCTCATTGGCGCCAAAAGGTGGGAACCCTCGGGTTCCTCTTTAGGGCATTGCGGGAACAACGCCTTGCGAATAATAACACGTACAGCGCGTTATCACATTACGTACACGAAAAAGGGGGCCGCAACCCCCTTGAACGTTCACTTGCATGTATGGTGCCCGACGCGAGACTCGAAGGGCCTTCGCTTCGCGAAGCCCCGGGCTTCGGACGCGTGGCGCGCTCACGCGAGTTCGGCACGAAAAAGGGGGCCGCAACCCCCTTGAACGCTCACTTGCATGTATGGTGCCCGAGGCGAGACTCGAACTCGCACGTTGTTGCCAACGGTGGATTTTGAGTCCACTGCGTCTGCCAATTCCGCCACTCGGGCACGTAATGCGTGAGTTAGTTTATCACAGCTTTCTACCGATTAGTCCGAAAATGGAACTTAGAGCATTTCGATGAGTTCGACTGTGCGGAGCATCTCGCGCTGACGGCATCCGCGACCGTCGACCGAAGCCTCACCCATCTGGTTATCGTAAGGGTCCTCGCGCATGCCGTCGAAAGAGGGCTCAAACTCTGCCTGGAATCGATTGTTGGCCACCATACGCCACGGGTCGAGATTGCCAAAGTAGTGACGGCGGCGCCACTCCTCCCCCATCCTGCGAGCAGAAGATCCAAATGACACGTCGGCGTTGAGCCAACCGGTCTGCGGCGTATAGAACTCTGCCCAGTCGTGCGACCCCACCGAATCGGGCGCAACATACAGGCCGCTCTGCCAACGGGCAGGCACGCCCGCGATACGGCACATGGTGATAAACGTGAGCGCCATAACGCCGCAATCGCCGCGGAGCGAATGCGCGCAGTCATCGGCAATAGATCCCAAAAGCAAGTACGGCGGCTGATAGCGATAGTCGATATGCTGCGTCAGATAATCATAGATAGCACGAGCGCGATCGAGCGGATCCTCGAGTCCGTCAACAACACCGGCCGTCAGCTGCTGCAGATACGGCGTGAATGCAATGTGCGGACGGTCCTCAGAAATATCTTCGGGCAACGGCGCGTCCATACACGGATGCGACGGAAGCGCACCCCCATAAATATCGCGATAAGCGGCATTGATTTGATAGCGATAGGTCACCGAGAATGAGCGATCACTCGAAGAAGACCACGAGGCGGTACGCGCCGAAGCGTTCGCGGGAGCAACAGCACCCTCCGGCGTCATATCGAGAACCTCGATATGAGACTGTTGACGACAGGCGGCGGCAACGGGTAGCCAAGCGCGAACGGTCTCCCCCTCTAGAGCGCCGGGGACAGACAAGGACGCCTTAAGCGTAATAACGCGAGTCAATCCGTTTTGCGACTCCATCTCCTTGAGCATCTCGTTGCGCAGTGCTATTCCGTCCGTAGAATCGGGACGCATGCCGGGGACCTCTTTGGGATATACGCGAAGCGAATCGAGGAAGTTGTCGAGAACGAACAGCTCACCATCGATAAAGCGCCAGTCAATACGCTTACGGTCAATCAGATCGTTAAACTGCTCCTCGGTAAACTCAGGCCACTCCTCGCGAATCATCGCAATAGCTCGATCGCGCGACACCGAAAAATGAAGCGGCGTCTCAAGCATGCGATACCGCTCGGCACGAACGCAGGCAGCAAGCGAGGGATCGGGATTTTGGGCAAGTAGACGGTCGCAGGCCTCAATAGCCTGCGAAAGATACCCCGCGTCCTTTAAACGCAGAATCTCGGGTGGCAAGCCAACATCTAGAAAACGGAAGTCATCATTGCAGACATCAACAGAGCAACCAACAGGACCCTCGTCAATAACCTTCCCATCCGAAGGCAACACATTAACAACAGCCATACCAAACTCCAAGTCATTAGAACTCTTGAAGCCCATTGTAGCGAGATAAAAAGAAAGCCCCAATAAAGGAACCCTCAACACCGATAAACGGTACCTCTAAAAATGAATTCAGCCCAGTAACCCTGTAGCGAGTTAACAAAGGAGGCCCCGTTTCCCCGGAGCTTTTCCCATTGCGCGACTTCTGGCAAAGCTAGGTGAGCGCAAGGGAAAAGCGTAGGGTGAACGGGGCCTCCGGCGGGAAGTTAAACCGCTACTTACGCCTTGTTGACGGAGCCAAACTCCTCCATGAGCTCCTTGGTGCGGGCAACGATGTTGTCGCGACCAGGCTTGAGGAGCTTGCGGGGGTCAAAGCCCTTGCCCTGCTGATCCTTGCCAGTCTCGATATACTCGCGAACGCCCTTGGCGAAGACGAGCTGCAGATCGGTGTTGACGTTGATCTTGGAGATACCCAGGGAGATGGCCTTCTTGATCTGATCCTCGGGGATGCCGGTGCCACCGTGCAGGACGAGGGGCAGGTCGCCGGTCTGAGCCTTGATCTCGCCCAGGCGCTCGAAGGAAAGGCCAGCCCAGTCGGCAGGGTACACGCCGTGGATGTTGCCGATACCGCAGGCGAGGAAGTCGACGCCCAGGTCAGCAATCTGCTTGCACTCAGCAGGATCAGCGAGCTCGCCGCTGGAGGTCACGCCGTCCTCGGTGCCGCCGATGCCGCCGACCTCGGCCTCGATGGACATGCCCTTGGAGTGGGCAAGCTCAACGAGCTCCTTGGTGCGGTCGAGGTTAAGCTGGAAGGTCTCCTCGTGAGAGCCGTCATACATGATGGACGTGAAGCCGGCCTCGATGCACTTGAAGCAGTCCTCGTAAGAACCGTGATCGAGGTGAAGGGCGACGGGAACGGTAACGCCCGTGGCCTCGACGGCAGCCTTGACCATGTCGGCGCAGACCTTGAAACCGCCCATCCACTTAGCGGCACCAGCGGTGCACTGAAGGATCAGCGGAGACTTGGCCTCCTCGGCGGCCTGGAGAATAGCCAGGGTCCACTCGAGGTTGTTGGTGTTGAAGGCACCGAGACCGTACTTGCCGGCCTCGGCCTTCTTGAGCATGTCTGCTGCGTTGACGAGCATAAAAGAAACCTCCTGTAAGGTTGCTCCGATAACGCCTGAGATTTTACCACGACATACCCGAGCATAAACGTTCGTTTGTTCACGAATACCATCCGATTGGACAAATTTTGACCGTTTGCCCCACAGAATCGACCCACTGGGGAAAATAGCTTGACGATTGAGCGGTCTTCGTGGTTCGACAGACGGCTTCGAGCCTACATCTGCATAAACGGGTTCTGCATAAGTTCGCGCGCCATCGTGGTCGAATCGCCATGGCCCGTCAAGCAAACGGTATCGGGCGGAAGCATCTTGGCAAGTTTGGAGAGCGAGCGCATAATCGCCGCCTCGTCACCGCCGGAAAGATCGGTACGACCGTGGCTGCCCGGGAAAAGCGTGTCGCCCACAAAGGCGATGTTCCCCTGCTCGGTCGCGGCGAACAGGACGATGCCGCCCGGCGTATGCCCCGGCGCCTCGATCACCTGCAGGCAGACGTCGCCCACCTCGATTGTATCGCCCTCGGCAAGCAAACGCGTCGGCTCACCCGGATCGGGCGTCTCGATACCCCACATGGCGCGCTGCTCCTCGATATTTGCGCGAGGTACCGTCACGTCCTTAGCGCACAACTCATATAGTGCGCTGTCGCCAACGACAGCTCGAACCCCGGCAACCCCGCCAACATGGTCGGCATGACCGTGCGTGCAGACAGAGCCGAGTACGCGCACCTCGGGATGCGCGGTGCGGATATGCTCCACAAGACGCTCGCCCTCCCACGCCGGATCGACGATTAAGCACTCGTCATTCGAAATCACGGCGTAGCTGTTGGTCTGAATCGGGCCGTTGACGAGCGCCTCAATCGAAGCCGCGCCTCGGGGTGTCAGGTCCAAAGTCATATCGTCCACGCGCATACCCTCCTTCTAAAATACGCTCGAGGCACCAAACGATGCCTCGAACGTAACCAATATCTATGATGCTGAGAGGCTCTCGCACCTACACACGGCGCTTGAGTTGCGCTCCGCCCTCGCCGGGCATAAGACGGCGAGCGTCGTAGACCGAATCGACGCTGCTGATGGAAGCCAGCAGCGGATCCAGACCACTCGCGTCCGAGATCTCGACCATAAAGCGCAGAGTTGCAATACCCTCGCGGTTGGTCGAGGTGGCGGCGGAAAGGATATTGCCGCCTGCATCGCCAATGGCAATGGTGACGTCCTTGAGCAGGCCCATGCGGTCCAGGCACTCGACCACGATCTCGACCTGGAAGAGAGTGTCGGCAGCACCATCCCACTCTACGTCAATCATGCGCTCGGGGTGCTCCATGAGGCCCTTGACGTTGGGGCAGTTGGCGCGATGTACCGAAACGCCACGACCGCGCGTGATGAAGCCGACGATGTCGTCGCCCGTCACGGGGTTGCAGCAATGAGCCAGACGGACCAGCAGGCCGCTGTTGCTCTCGCCCTTGACGATAATGCCGTTACTTGCGCTCTTGCCGCGCTTTTGCGGCTTGCGGTTGGAGCCGCGAGCAGGTTGTTTCACGACCTCGGCGATAGCCTCGGCCTTGGTGAGCTGTTCCTCGGGCTTGGGGTCCAAGATTTGCTCGACCTTATTGCCCACAGCGCGCGGGGCAACCTTGCCGGCGCCGACGGCGGCAAACAGGTCCTCGAGCTGCTTGAAGTTAAACTGCTCCGCTACGGCGTTGAGCGCACGCGTCGAACGCGGCGTAGAAATGCCATAGCCACGCTTCCGCAGGTCCTTGGCCAGCATATCGCGGCCGGCAGCAGCGTCGTCATCCTTGGTCGCAGCGGCAAAATAGCGGCGGATCTTTGACTTGGCGGAAGGCGTCTTAACGATCTTGAGCCAATCACGCGACGGCTTGGAACTCTTGTTCGTCAGGATCTCGACACGGTCACCCGTCTTAATCTCGTGCGTGAGCGGAGCCACCGCACCGTTGATTTTGGCGCCGACGCAATGGTTTCCCACCTCGGTGTGAACGGCATAGGCAAAGTCGAGCGGCGTGGAGCCGGCACGAAGCGCCATGACCTCGCCCTTGGGCGTAAAGACGAAGATCTCCTGATCGAAGAGGTCGACCTTCAGCGAATGCAGGTATTCCTTGGCGTCGGTGATCTCATCAGACGCAGCCCAATCGAGCGAATGCTTGAGCCAGTTGATCTGGTCGTCCAAACGTTGAGCGTCATTGGTCTTGGAAGCAGACGATCCGCCCGACTTCTTATATAGCCAGTGGGCGGCAATGCCGTACTCGGCCTGCTCATGCATCTCGTAGGTTCGAATCTGAATCTCGAGTGGACGAGCCGTGGGGCCGATGACCGTCGTGTGGAGCGACTGGTAGTTATTGACCTTGGGCATGGCGATATAGTCTTTAAAGCGACCAGGCATAGGGTGCCACAGCGTATGCACCGCACCGAGCGTGGAGTAGCAATCGCGCACCGAATGGGTAATAACGCGCAGCGCCACCAGGTCGTAGATCTCGGAGAACTCCTTGCCCTTGCGCTTCATCTTTTGGTAGATGGACCAATAGTGCTTGGAGCGGCCGTTGATCTGGAAGTCCTCCAGACCAATGCGGTTGAGCTCATCGGTAAGCGTCTTGATGGTCTCGGCAAGGTAGCGCTCGCGGACCTCGCGCGACTCCGCCACCATGCGCGCGATGCGCTGGTAGGCATCGGGCTCCAGGTAGAAGAAGGACAGGTCCTCGAGCTCCCACTTAATAGAGCTCATGCCCAGGCGGTCGGCCAAGGGCGCGTACACGTCCATGGTCTCGCGAGCCTTAAACAGGCGACGATCCTCGCGCAGGGCCGCCAGCGTACGCATGTTGTGCAGACGGTCGGCAAGTTTAACGATGATGACGCGGATGTCCTTGGACATGGCGAGGAACATCTTGCGCAGCGTGAGGGCCTGCTTCTCGTCCATGCTGTCGACTTCGATGTTGGTGAGCTTGGTCACGCCATCGACGAGCTCGGCCACCGTATCGCCAAACAGGCCGGAAACATCGGCAAGCGAGGTCTCTGTATCCTCAACGGTATCGTGCAGCAGCGCGGCGCACACCACATCGCAGTCCATCTTGAGATCGGCCAAAATGATGGCAACCTCGACGGGATGGTTAATGTACATCTCGCCCGAGCGCCGTTTTTGGTTGCAATGCTTCTCGGCAGCAAAGCAGTAGGCCTGCTCCACCTTGGAGAAGTCGTCCTCATTCATATATTTGAGGCACAAGCGCTCCAGCTTGTCGTAGCTGTCCGCCATAATCTCGGGCGGCAGCTCATCGGCATGCTTATAGTGCTCCATCTCCGAAAACGGCTGGAGGGTGGAATCATGGGCGGTACGTGCTGCGGCGCTCATCGAGGTCCCCTTCCCCTAGGCCCGCGGTACGATCGGGCGGTTAACTTTGGCTAGCATATCAGAAGCGCACGAATCGAGTGCCCAGCTCCGAAAAGCCGTGAACTCCATGCGCGAGCGCAAGCCCTCCAAATAGCGAATTGACCTGCTTAATTGCACGCGACCGGGGTTTTCTGCCATTGAGATGCGACGCGTGTCGTCAAACCCCGAAACGCGACAGAAACCGAGTTCTTCGAAGATTCCCAGGCCGCTTGCCACCGAGCGCTCATCGACCGGCGTGCGCGCGTCGATTGCAAGGCACATCTGCGCAATGTCGATATCGCTTGCGCAGAATGAATCGTCCCCCGTCTTGCCACGGTTGGAGCGCCACATGGTCTGCAGCGCTCGGTAGAGCGTGACAAGCTCATCGCGCTCGGGCGCGTAGCAGTCGAGCAGGCGCTCATTAATACGAGCGTCACGCGACGAATAGAGCAGGTGAATCACGGCGGGCTGTCCATCGCGGCCGGCACGGCCACTCATCTGGTTAAACTCAATTGCACCAAACGGCATGTGGTAGAGCACGACATGGCGGATATCGGGCAGGTTGACGCCCTCACCGAAGGCCGAGGTTGAAACGATGCAGCTGAGACTTCCGTCTCTAAAGGCTTCTTCGACACGGCGGCGATCGGAGCGCGCAAGCCCGGCGTTATAGAACGCGATATGGGTCGCACAGTCGGGCACGCGTTTGCGCAACGTCTTGGCAAGCGCCACGGACTGGTCGCGCGAGTTCACGTAGATAACGGTCTTCTCCCCCGTCGCCACGATCGACACCAGGCGATTTTCGCGGCTCGCAAGGTCTCGGTCATCCTCGAGCTGCAAGTTCTCGCGCACCGTCTCGTCGACCACCGTGCGGGTAATCGGTAGCACGCGGGCGAGCTCGGCCACAACCGGAGCCGTTGCGGTGGCAGTCGCGGCCATGACAACGGGGTCGCCCAGGGTCTTGAGAATATCGGGCATGTCGAGGTATGCGCTCCGGTCGCCGCCTTTGGCAAGACCGGCATGGTGCGCCTCATCGATAACGACAAAGCCGATACGTCCAGAACGCGCAAAGCGATCGCGATGGATGGAAAGGAACTCAGGCGTCGTGAGAACGATGCCGGTGCGACCCGAAGCCAGGCCGGCAAACACGTCATCGCGCGCGGCTTCCACGGTCTCGCCGGTCAGCACGCCTACGCCAATGCCGAGCGCGGCCATCGATCAGCGCATAAGGCGTCTTGGTTTCCGACCAAGACAACAAACTCGGCTATGGTACCACGGCGCCGCGTGTCCCACAAAAGGTTCACGGTCTTTTCGGAACGACACGAATCTGACCCATCGAAACACATCTCCACCGTTCCTTCAACTGGGAAAATGCCGTCCCCGGGGCCTGAGAAGGGCCCCGGGGACGTTCGACTGACTGCGGGAACGGCCTTTCCGCTCAATGTGTTCGGCTGAGATCGGAAATCAACCAAACTGAACCAGGTTCAGTTGACATGGTTAAAAACGAGGGGCGACGCTTTTGCGTCACCCCTCGTCCCGGCCGGGTTGCTTTAGTTGTACACACGGTAGTTACACTTGAACTGGGTTATGTGTCCATAGTTGGGGCCGTACCAACCCGATGTATAGCTGATTACTTTTGCGCCTAGATATTCGTATCTCTTGTTGTAGCGAAGCTCACGGTAGGTCGTGTCGTACTCTGCTACGTAAAACGCGTCTCCAGAGAAGGCTTTGTACCGGTCCTTAACCGTCGAAGCCATGTACGCGGGTTCGACATCGCCTTTCTCCCCGTTGAGCGCATAGACGGGTGCCGCGATTCCGCATAAAGCCGTTGCCACGAGGATGGCGTAGACAGCCATGCGCGACGCATTGGACTTCAGCTGTTCAAATAGTTTCATGTCATTCACCTCGCTCGTATGTATCGAGGTATTCCTGCTTGAGCGTCTGCGAGGACGACTTGATCTTTTCCACGAGCGTGCCGGCCTCGATGAAGTAGAACGAGTTGGTGAGGTCTGCCAGGTCGTCGAGCAGATGGCTTGAGATGAGCGCGCTTCGTCCCCGCGCCACCTCGCTGCGCATCGCGTCGCAGGAGGTTTTCCGTTTTCCCGGATCGAGGCCGTTCAGCGGTTCATCGAGGATGAGGTACGGGCAATCGGTCGCTATCGCCATGGCAAGCTTTACCTGCTGCTTCATTCCTGTCGAGAGTTTACGGGTCGGCTTGTCGAGATATGGGGAGATTCCGAGGGAGTCGCAGAGCGAGTCGATGTCGGCGGCCGATTTCCACGCCTCCCTAACGAAAGCAAGGTGCTCGATGGCCGATAGCGTGGGATAGAGATCCGCGCTGCCCGAAGAGCTCAAGTAGACGAGTTCTGCGAATTCGGCTGATCGGCGTTGGCAGATTCCGTCTGCCGCCAGGCTTCCCGAGCGGATGCGGGTGGGAAATTGGCCCGACAGCGCTTCAAGAAGGGTGGTTTTCCCCGAGCCGTTGGGGGCAACGAGGCCCGACGCCGTTCCCGGGCTCAGGAAAAGCGACCCGATTGAAAGTATCGTCGTGCTTCCGTATCCCACGCTCGCGTCCAGAAGCTCGAGCCCATGGTGCTTTTTCGCGGGTCCAGGCTGTTTGGGGGAACGTGTCGCAACGGCGCCGACCGCAAAAAGGACCGCGACGTATGCCAGGGCCACGGCAAGCATCGATGCGCTGCCTGAACCGGAGCCAATGAATTCTGTCGGGAAGCATCCTACGTAACCCGTTGCCTCGATAGGCGAGAATACGGCCAGCGGCAGGAGATTGAGCGCGGCGTTATGCTCCAGTGCCGAATTGGACAGTAACGGGAATGCCGGGGCCGCGACAAGCAGCGCGGAGGTAAGGGGGCCCGCGAGGACGCGCCTCGTTGCGGTCGATAGGACGGCGGAGCAAACGGATATCAAGGTTCCGCCCGCAAGCAGCGCGAGAAGCAGGGTCGTGAAGACGTCTCCCGCGGTCGTGGTGGCAAGCGCGCCGTCATGGAAGAAGGCGATCGGGTACCCAATTTGCCCGAAGCCGTTTAGGACCAAGGCGTAAATGCCCCCGGGTGCGAGGCCGGCGAGGAGCATCGCGGTCCCCGCGACGATTATCGAAAACACGATCTGAATAAGGCGCCGGAATTTGGGCACGGGCGCCTTTGCCGCCAGGGTCGCAGGCCTTGTGGCCCCGAGCACGAGTATCGACGAGAGAAGGAAGGGGATGAAGGGAAGGAAAGACGGCGCCGTGGCAATGGCGTAAGGCAGGAAGGAAAGGAATGGCAGGTCGTTTGCGGAGGCCGGGATATCCGTGATGCCGGAGCTGCTCAGAGCGCGGCAATACGCGAGGTCTGCGTCATTGGTCTCTCGGTCTCCCACGATGGACCCGGATTGGAAGCCTTCGCCCATGAGCGCGTAGTAGCTCTCGGCAGAATCGAGAAAGGCGGCGTCGGTTTGAGCGGCGAGGGCGGCGTTCGCGTATCTTGCAAGCTCCGCGTCATTTTGCTGCTCTGGAGATAGGTCTGTGCCGCTGGCCTGGGGCGCGCGCGTATTGAATGCGTTGACAAAGCTCTGCATGCCCTGTTTCATAAAGAAGGGCCCGTAGATGGGTGAATTGAACGCAATGGGGACGGAGAAGGCTGCAGCGAGAACGAGCGTACAAATCCATACGGCCTTGTCTCTTAGGATTAGTTTGAGAAGAAGTCGACAGTACATTTGGAAGCACCTACGTTCCTCAAAGAATTGTTAGATTAAAAGTAACAGACCGGATGAAGATACGTGCGACGGGGGCGAGGCGAATGGCTGAGCGGTATCGATACGCTGGTTCAACGGTATTATATTGACCACATAGATTTTTAACTTGCATTTCTACCCGCCCTTTTCGTAGAGTCGCCGATACGTGCTTAGCGCACCCTCGGCGCGTCCGGCAGGCTTTGCGAAATGGGATCCAGGAGACTTCGGCGCAGCATCATCTTGCGGAATGCTTCTAATGAGCCTC
This sequence comes from uncultured Collinsella sp., assembly GCA_902482615.1. Lineage (GTDB taxonomy): Bacteria > Actinomycetota > Coriobacteriia > Coriobacteriales > Coriobacteriaceae > Collinsella. Next base: position 4,653 of record CABTAA010000009.1, on the reverse strand, counting down.
CCATCCTTCAAAAACAGAATCTCATCGCACAGCCTATCGACCGAATCCAAGATGTGGGATGACATGATGATGCACGTACCAGAATCGGCCAGCTTCCTGAGAATCTCGGAATGCAAGTCCACCCTGCTGGGGTCGAGCGCGTTCATGGGCTCATCTAATAGAAGGTACCGCGCGCCCGTCGCATACGCAATCGCCAGGGTAAGCTGCTGCTTCATGCCCTGGCTCAGAGTGCGGATCCTCATCTTCGCGAACTCGCCTATCTGCGTTTGTTCCACTATCTCTTCGATATCGCGAGCATGCGGCCACATATCGCAAACCATCTTGAGGTGATCTTCCGCACGCAATCCGGGATACAGCAGCGTCCCCTCACCAGGTGCATAGAAGATCATAGAACGGACCTCTCTCGCACCCGTACCCTGCACCTCATCCAGAACGATGCTCCCGTCCACGCGAGGACCCGGCAAACCTGCCATCGCACGCAGCAACGTCGTCTTTCCATGCCCGTTCGGAGCGACGAGACCGTAGACCGTACCCGGGGCAAACTCAGCGTTCACCGAATCTACGAGCACCTTCTTTCCATAAGAGATCGTCAGCGTTTGAAGGTCAATCATCGAGATCATCACCTTTCGATCTTTGGAACACTCAGGCGCACCATCAACGGAGATACGGCGCCCAAGACCACCAGCAGAGCGCCCGATGCGCCGACGACCTCTCCAAAAGGCATCGCGTTCGTCCCTCGCCCAAGGAACCCAATCGTCCCCACCTGGGAAGCGGGATCAAACGAGGCGAATGGAGCCAGCAGCGCGACGCCCATGCCCACGCTTTCAACATGAGCGCTCAACGAACCCAACACCAAGAGAACCGCGCAAACCATTCCGGTGACAACGGGGTTGCGGCTAATCGCTGCTGTCAACGCAGCGACGACGGAAATCACGCCGTATGCCATGACCAGCAACGGAATACTGCACAACACCGCCTTCCCCACCATGGACGTTGTCGAAGCTCCCGCCCGAATGAGAGCGACGGGATACTCCGATCCACCCGCACCGTTCTTAATCACGGACACAACGACAGCGGGAACCATCGACACCAAAAGCAGCACCAAGCCAAGCAGGAGAGCCAGCGCAACAGCCGTCAGAAAACGCACATGCGCTGTTGCGGGGATCTGGAGAACCAGAAGGGAACGACACTGCAGGTGGGTGCACGCGAGCGATGTGACAACCACGGGCAACAGCAAAAATAAGGAGGGAAGCGCTGCCTGGAGATACGAAAGGAGGATTAATGGGGGCATCTTCGTACTTAACTCGTAAACCTTGGGGTCCGGCAAGCTCGCGATCGACTCAAGCAGAAGGGCGCGCGCCTCCGCACGAGAAGGAGTCTCCGGCTCGATTCCGATCGATTGCAGGAGAGTCGCATCTGCCGCGCCCAGCTCACCTCGAGCGCGCTCGTACGTCGCAAGGCTTCGAAACCCCTCCGCAGGCATAGGCGCGTACACGAAACCCGAAAGAGCATCCCGCATGTCTTCCAGGGCCGCTTTGCCCTCGACGTCCATATTCGCAGCGTTCTGCTCTAGATACCGATCTATTGAACGGAGCTCCCCATCCCTATACCGAACAGCGGAAACGTTATCAGCGTCAGGAAACATCTCGACCAGAGCCGGGGCCAGCATCGTCGTCGACATTGCAATCGCGCATACGGCGAGGGTAGGAGAACGCAGGAGCAGTTTCCCCATCGTTCTTACGTATGCAACGGCGGAGGCACAAGCGCTCGAACGAGTTGCCGTTCTCGATGCAGTGAAGGAACCTCTCTCAAGACAAATCGGGGATATCGGGCACGCGCAGCCGCTCTTTCCAGCAACGCAAAGCAGGCTAATTGCCAGCACCTCGATCCCGATTGCGCATACGAGGGCAATCGCGCCACGCTCGAAGCAAAGTCCAGGCAGATTCACTATCTGCGTTGTCGGGTACGGGCTATAGGCGCCGACGGTCAACTCAGTGTTCGCATACGTAAGGGGATTCAACAGGGCGAACTCACGTAAAGCGATGGATCTTCCGTAATACCCGGGAACCATCGTCACCCCCATCAGGGCACATACGAACACGATTCCAAGCGTAGGGTTATTGGCAATCTTCACGGCAAGGTGAACGACAAGCGAGATGAACGCTGCCACCAAGAATTGCATGATGGCCGTCTGCGCGAACACCAGCCAAGCCGGTTTGATAACCGGAGTCGCATATTGAATGTAGCCTATCGGATAGAACGGCGAGCCCGGGCCATTCTTCACAAGCGCGGCGATTATCCCTGGAAGATTGATGGCGAGGACGGCAAGCATTGCAAAAACACTCGCCCATACGCTCGATGCAACAAGTCTACCCAGCTCGCCCATCGGTGCCTGGATGATGAGCTTTTCACGTTTGTTAAGACGCGCGGCAAGGAACGAGACGGCAACGGCCGTTGCGACCCATAGCATGTACTCCTTCGATCCGTCATAATAGGTGTACTCTCCATCCGATATCTGCAGAAACGGAAGTAGGGGAGAGAGCGGTGCCAAGATAAGACGTCCCGCGGCAAGAGGGTACAGAAGCGCGGGCATGCTTGATGAAGAGGTATAGACACCGTCCTCCCCCGCATTCACAAGCGCATCCGCATAGGATGCTGACAATTCCTGCTCAACACGGGTTATTCCCGACTCGAGGTATTCGACCCGTCCGTCGATGCCAGCCGCGCTCCTGAAGACGGGCAGAGCACAAAGAACCATCAACGCAACAACGACAACACAGAGCGACCTGGAGGAGAGAAGCGACCTAAAGATCGCCTTCGAGATTTTGAGCATATTCATCGCCAACCTTAACCTCATCCAGTCGGAACAGAGGGGCCGAACAAAATGCTCGGCCCTTATTACTTGCCGGCAAAGTCAATTTAACATAAACTGTTAAAAAGTAACCTGAGTTTTTTAAATTCTTCGGAGGTTATTATGAGTTCCGACAATCGCACTCCCCGGCTTCATTCCTTCCGCATCGCATGTGCGATAGCCTCTGCGACCCTTTGCGCCACCGCCATCGCACAAGTGGCGTTCTCCTTAAAGCCAGCAATCGAAGTGCTCGACAACCCTGTAATTGCAGACTCCCCCGCGTATCCAGCCCTTGCGATCTCGACATTGGTCCCTGCCGTCATCGGTATCGCTACGACCATCCTCAGCGCCGTTCTCGTGTGGACGATCAAGAGCGGAGACCCCTTCAAGAAAGGGTCTGCGACATGCTTGAAGGTGCTCGGCATTCTCTTCGTTGTTCAAGCTGCCACCAGCCTCTACGCCGGCTCACTCAAAACCTCCGTTTCGATGTTTGGCGGCGAGGGGGCCGTCGGCGCCCAAGAGATCGCTTCATCATTCGATTGGACCTCTCTGGTTCTCGGCATCGTCCTGTTCATGCTTTCCCAGCTCTTCTTGTACGCCCGAGAGCTGTACCTCGACTCCGACGAGATTGCGTAAGGAAACGCCATGCCCGTAATTGTTCGCCTCGACAAGATCATGGCCGAGCGAAAGATTTCCTCGAACGAACTTGCCGAAAGGATTGGAACCACGCCCGTGAACCTGTCCCGTATTAAAAAAGGGCATATTCGCGGCATTCGCTTCAACACGCTCGAGCAGCTATGCCTCGCCCTTCGTTGCCAACCCGGAGACCTTCTCGAAGTCATGAGCGAAGAGGATGCCCGAAAGGAGTTCGGACTCGATTGGTCCGCCGAGGATTAGAGGGCGGTCGTACTCGCCCTGCACACGGGGATGCGAATCGGCGAGGTCTGCGGCCTTCGGTGGTGCGATGTGGATTTCGAGACGGGCCTGATCTCGATCAGACACTCGGTGGCGTACGCGAAGGGAATGGGTTCGTTCATCAAGGACACCAAGACCCATGACGCCAGGGGTATCCCCATCGACCCGGTCGGCCTACTCCCCTTCCTGAAGGAGACCCACGAGATCGACTGCGGAAAGCTGCGCTTGCGCGGCCTTACCGGGGCGGTCGAGATCGGGGACTGCTACATCCTGTCGGAGCCGGGCGCGACCTTCGCGACGACAAGCTATATCCGCAGGGTGTTCAAGACGTTCTCGGAGACCAACGGCCTCATGGGCACCAACGACGAGCTGATCACGTTCCACGGCCTGCGCCACACCTTCGCGACGCAGTGGATCCGCCAAGGCGGCGATATCAAGGCGCTGCAGTCGATCCTCGGCCACAAGGACGCCATGGCGACGCTCAACGTCTACGCCGACATCGAGCCCATCTCCAAAATCCATAACATGCTGCGCGCCACGCCGTGCCTTTGGCGCGGGCACCTCGGGCCGAGGGTCGATCCGGGTCCCATGTTCCAACAGAGGATCCAGGAGTCCATCGAGACGCTCCAGGCGTTCGGCTACGGCATCACCGAGCCGGACGACCGAAATATCGCCATACGCGACGTGAAGATGAACAGTTGGCTCTAGCTCACCGAGTACGCGGCAGTGCTGGGCCCATCCCAACTGAGGTCACGGTGGTCCGATAGGGGCGCCGCCCGCGGCATGCGCCGCGGAGCGGTATCCCCTACCGAAGGGCGGGGATGCCCTCCGCTTCCAGTTCGGAATCAGCCGTCGGAGGCGTTCGGCTGACTGCGGGAACGGCCTTT
>CABTAA010000008.1 GCA_902482615.1 uncultured Collinsella sp. | reverse complement strand
AGCGGTATTCCGGACAGCGCCGGTGTTCCCAAGGGCTGCACACAGGATACCATGACTGCAACCTACAATGATGCGGCCAGCGTGGAAGCACTTCTCAAACAGGAAGAGGGAAATGTGGCGGCAGTGATCGTGGAAGCAGTAGGAGCAAACATGGGCGTAGTTCCTCCGAAACCAGGTTTCTTAAAGAGGCTTCGCCAGCTTTGTGATGAGCATAACTGTCTGCTGATCTTTGATGAGGTAATCACAGGATTCCGTCTTGCCTTTGGCGGAGCGGCAGAGTATTTTGGTATCCGTCCGGATCTTGTCACCTATGGAAAAATCATCGGCGCAGGAATGCCAGTAGGTGCATATGGCGGCCGCAAAGAGATCATGGATCTGATCTCACCGTGTGGTCCTGTATACCAGGCAGGTACCTTAAGTGGAAATCCGGTTGCCATGGCAGCAGGATTCACACAGCTGAAATATCTCTATGAGCATCAGGAGATCTATAAAGAGCTGGCAGTAAAAGGAGAGAAACTTTACGGAGGTCTGAAAAAGATCGTGGAGGAAAAAGGCCTTCCATATCAGGTGAATTATGATTCTTCCCTGGCAAGTATCTTCTTTACAGATCAGGAAGTAAAAGATTATGTTTCCGCAAAAACTTCCAACCTGGATCTTTTTGCAAAATATTTCAAGGGAATGCTGAAACGAGGTATTCATCTTGCACCTTCTCAGTTTGAGGCGATGTTCCTTTCCACAGCGCACACAGATGAAGTGATCGACGAAACTCTGGAAGCAATGAGAGGTGCCCTGGGAGAACTGTAATTTCCGCAAAAAAATGATTTTGCACAGGAATTTACACAAAGATAGTAGGATGGTAACTTGTTCTTCAAAAAACTTTGTGATAAAATAAACACAAAAATACGTAATGAATGTGAAAGCAGGAGGCCAGAGCTTATGGGAAAAAAGAAGTACGTGGCTTACGTGGGAACATATACCCATGGAACCAGTAAGGGAATTCAGGTATACGATGTAGATGTAGAGAACGGAACACTGACAGAGCGCAGTGAGGTAGAGGTCAGCAATGCATCTCATCTGGCAGTTTCCAAAAACGGTAAATATCTGTACTCCATCGAGGATGAAGGTGTGGCTGTATTCGAGAGAGATGAAAATGGAGATCTTTCCCGTATTAACAGCGTAGATATTAACGGAATGCGAGGCTGTTATCTTGCAACAGATGTAGACGGAAGATATCTTTATGTAGCAGGTTATCATGATGGTAAGGTAACGGTTGTACATACACATAAAGACGGACGTCTGGGAAGTGTTATGGACGGTGTTTTCCATAAAGGACTTGGAAGTGTGGCAGAACGTAACTTCCGTCCACATGTAAATTGTGTCCGCCCCACACCGGATAACAAATATCTCTGTGCGGTAGATAATGGCATTGATCAGGTTAAGATCTACAGGATCAACAAGAAGAAAGATAAACTGGAGCTTGTTGACATCCTCCGCTGCCCGAGAGAGAGTGGCCCTCGTATTATCCGTTTCAGTGATGATGGAAGATTTGCATATCTTCTTTTTGAGCTCAGCAATGAGGTTAAGGTATACAGCTATGACGGAAGCGGCAAGAACCCGGAGTTCCAGCTGCTCCAGAGTATTACCACTCTTGGAAAAGAAGACGCCAATGATGCGATTCACAACGCAGCATCAGGCATGTCTCTTTCTGCGGATGGCAAATATCTTTTCTGCACAACTGCAGGTGAGAACACAGTAACCATGTATGCGGTAGACCAGGAAACCGGCCTTCTGACCAAGAAATTTACCCTTCCGATCAGTGGTGATTATCCGAAAGATCTTATGATCTTCCCGGATAACAAACATATTGCCATTGCAAATCATGGAAGTAACAGTATTACTGTTTTTACAGTAGATTACGAAAAAAATATTATTATGATGAATGAGAAGCCAAGAAAGATCGAAACACCGAACAGCATCCATATCTGGCCGGTGCCGGGAGATGTGGATGGCATCTGCAAATAATTCTTTTCGGTAAATGACTGCAACGGCCAGATATCCGGATACAAAAACAGACTCAGGGATAAGCAATAAGATTCCCTGAGTCTGTTTTTTGCTGGAAAAGCATTTGGCATTACGGATGAATCCACGGATCTGCCGGGAATGAGGGCGGTTTTATCTGCGATAGAATTCGTGGATGCGGTCCATGCGTGCGCTCATATTGGCAAAAAGTGCATCGGTGATGGTGAGAGCTGCCATGGCTTCCACAACAACTACGGCACGTGGAACAATAACAGGATCATGGCGTCCTTTGATCTCAAGCTCCAGATTTTCGCCGGAGCTGGTTACGGTGGACTGGGGCTGGCTGATCGATGGTGTTGGTTTGATATGGGCACGGAGGATAATGTCACTGCCGTCACTCATACCGCCCATGATACCGCCGGCGTGGTTGGAGGTCTTGGAAATGATGCTGTCTTTCTGGACAAAACCATCGTTATCTTCAGAACCGGTAAGGCGTGTCACACCAATGCCGTCACCGATCTCAACAGCTTTTACAGCACCGATGGACATGATCGCATGAGCAAGAGTGGCATCCAGCTTGTCAAAAACCGTATCACCCAGACCAGCAGGAACATTTTTGATCCGGCATTCGATCACACCGCCTGCACTGTCCTGGTTATTGAGACACTGCTCGAGATAGGCGGATGCTTTTTCTGCCGCATCGGCGTCTGGCATACAGAGGGAATTGTTCCGGATCTCTTCTTCTGAGAAAGACTGGATTTCCACAGGACCGATGGATTTCGCATAGGTGGTAAAAGTAATACCAAGTTCATTTAACAGCTTGATGGCAATGGCACCGGCTGCCACACGGCCGGCGGTTTCCCTTCCGGAAGAACGTCCGCCTCCACGGTAATCGCGGAAACCGTATTTCTGGTCAAAGGTAAAGTCTGCATGACCGGGGCGGTAGGAGTATGCAATATTTCCGTAATCCCGGGAACGCTGGTCGGTATTGCGGATCAGAAGAGAAATCGGTGTGCCGGTAGTTTTTCCTTCAAAAACTCCGGAAAGGATTTCAACCAGATCCCCTTCTTTACGGGCAGTTGTGTAGCGGCTCTGGCCGGGTTTCCTCCGGTCAAGAAAAACCTGGATATCTTCCTCGCAGAGAGAAAGACCTGCGGGGCAGCCGTCGAGAACTGCACCGATAGCCTTGCCATGAGATTCTCCCCAGGTAGTAACTACGAATTTTTTTCCGAATGATGACTGACTCATTTGTATAACTTCCTTTCGTTGGAATTCTGGAATCATTATATAGGAAGCCGGAAAAAATGTAAAGAACGTGGAAAACAGAATGAATTTTTATGTAAAGAGCATGTGAAATCATTTAAAAGCTTTTTTAAAAAGAAAATGTATGAATTGACAAAGCTATTTTGACTATTTATAATAAAAATGAATTTTGCCCTGGCAAAAGAAAAGCAAAAGAAGGGAAGTGGGAATCGTGGTAAGGATTTACAAGACAATAGACGGAGCCATCCACCAGATACAGGAACCGGAGGAAGGCTGCTGGATTGCGCTGACGAATCCGACGGCAACAGAGATTTTTGAATTTTCCGAGAAGTTTGATATAGAGGTTGACGATTTACGATCCCCTTTGGATGAGGAAGAACGGTCACGTATCGAAGTTGAGGATAATTATACACTGATCCTGGTTGACGTTCCTATGATCGAGGAGCGTAATGACAAGGACTGGTATGGAACCATACCGCTTGGTATCATTGTGACAGGGTCTATGATCTTTACTATCTGTCTGGAGGACACACCGGTTCTGACCAGATTTATGGAAGGAAGAGTCCGGAGCTTTTTTACCTATATGAAGACCCGTTTTATTTTCCAGATCCTTTACAGAAATGCAAGTATGTACCTGCGTTATCTGCGTATCATTGACAAGAAAAGTGAGCAGGTGGAAGAAAAACTGCATCTTTCCACAAGAAACGAGGAGCTGATCGAGCTTCTGGAGCTGCAGAAATCCCTGACTTACTTTATCACATCCCTCCGGTCCAACGAGGTTGTGCTGGAGAAGCTTCTGAAGATAGACAGTATCAAGAAATATCCGGAGGATACGGATCTTCTGGAAGATGTCATCACTGAGAACAAACAGGCTATCGAAATGGCCAATGTGTACAGCGGAATCCTGAACGGAACCATGGATGCCTTTGCATCTATTATTTCCAATAATATGAATATTGTTATGAAAGTACTGGCGATCATTACCATTGTCATGAGTATTCCGACCATTGTGTTCAGCGCTTACGGAATGAACGTGGCTGGTTCCGGTATGCCGTTATCACAGAGTCCATGGGGCTTTCTGATCATTATCCTGTTTTCTGTGGCGATCAGTGTTGTGGCAGCGATCATTCTTTCCAAGAAGCGGTTTTTCTGATTTGCTGAAAGGAGAATTTAATGAAGTTTATCGACAAACTGGACCGTAAATTTGGAAGATTCGGGATTCCGAATCTGACCATTTATATTATCGGATGTTATGTACTGGGTTATATTCTGACCGCAGCTGCACCGGGAGTTTTGAGCATGCTGAGCCTGGATATGTCCATGGTCATGAAAGGTCAGATCTGGAGACTCGTAACATGGGTGATCTATCCGCCATCCAGCGTGGGAGGAATGAGTAATCTTCTCATGTTCGTGCTTGCAATTGCTTTTTTCTATTATCCGATCGGTACCTCTCTGGAACGTACCTGGGGAACTTTCCGATATACTTTGTATATTTTTTCGGGACTTTTGTTTACAGTTATTGCAGCGGCGCTTTTGTATGCAGTTACCGGCGGTTATGTGACCGTTGGGGGAATGATGCTTCCTTATGGAAGTATTTTTACCACATATTACATCAGTCTTTCTATTTTTCTTGCCTATGCAGTCACATATCCGGATCTTCAGCTGCTGCTTATGTTTGTGATCCCCATCAAGATGAAATGGATGGCATTTGTATATGGACTGTTTATTGCGTGGGATATCGTATCATATCTTAGAGTTGGACTTTGGGTAGGCGTTGTGCCGATTGTAGCATCACTTTTGAATTTTGTGATCTTTTATTTCAGTACGCGGGATATGAACCGTTACAATCCGAAGGAGATTCACAGGAGACAGCAGTTTAAGAAGGCCATGGCTCCGACCAGAACGGGCTATGGACCAGATGGAATTGCCAAGCATAAATGCGCGATCTGCGGACGTACCGAAAAGGATGATCCAAATCTGGAGTTCCGTTTCTGCTCAAAGTGCAAGGGAAATTATGAATATTGCCAGGATCATTTATTTACGCACAAACACGTACAGTAAAACGTAAAAAAAGAGGGAGTATATTCAATTATGAAAAGAACAAAGATTATCTGTACACTTGGACCTGCCAGCAACAACAGGGAAACTCTGAAAGCTCTTATGGAGAATGGAATGGATATTGCCAGATTCAACTTTTCTCACGGAGACCACGAGGAGCAGAAGGGCCGTGTGGACATGATCAAAGAGCTTCGTGAGGAGCTGGATATGCCGATCGCGATGCTTCTTGATACAAAGGGACCGGAGATCCGTACCAGACTTTTAAAGGACGGACAGAAGGTAAAACTGGAGTCAGGAAACCAGTTTGTACTTGGAATCGGTGATTTTGAAGGTGATGACAAAAAAGTTGCCATCACATATGAGACACTTTATAAAGACGTGAAACCGGGAAACAAGATTCTTATTGATGATGGTCTGATCGAGCTGGAAGTTAAGGCAATCAAAGGAACCGATATCATCTGTGATATCTTAAACGGTGGTGAGCTGGGAGAGAAAAAAGGCGTAAATGTTCCTTACGTAAAAGTAAATCTTCCGGGTATCACAGAGCAGGATAAGAACGATATCCTTTTTGGTATCGAGCAGAAATTTGATTTCATTGCGGCATCTTTCGTCCGTTCCGCAGAGGTGATCCGTGAGATCCGTAAACTTCTGAATGATAACGGTGGAAAGGACATCGGTATTATTGCGAAGATTGAGAATGCAGAAGGTGTTGAGAACATTGATTCCATCATTGAAGCATCGGATGGTATCATGGTTGCCAGAGGAGATCTTGGCGTGGAGATTCCTGCAAGCCAGGTGCCGCACATCCAGAAAGAGATCATCGCCAAGTGCAACGCGGCCTACAAGCCCGTCATTACCGCTACGCAGATGCTCGACTCCATGCAGCAGAACCCGCGCCCGACGCGCGCCGAGGTTGCCGACGTCGCTAACGCCATTTACGACGGCACCGACGCCGTCATGCTGTCCGGCGAGTCCGCTGCCGGTAAGTACCCGGTCGAGGCCGTCAAGATGCAGGCCCGCATCGCTCTCGAGACCGAGAAGTACCTCCCGGCTCACGCTCCGCTCGAGGTTCCGGCTGACGCTCACGGCACCCGCGTCGTCAACAACGTTGTGGGTATGTCCGCTGTGAACATGGCTACCACCGTTGGCGCCAAGTGCATCACCGTGCCGACGACCACCGGTCGTACCGCTCGCCTGATTTCGCACTTCCGTCCCAACATGCCGATCTGCGCGTTCTCCCGCCACGAGTGGGCCGTCCAGCAGATGATCATGTACTGGGGCGTTATCCCGCACCAGGCCGAGATTACGCAGGGCACCGTCAACGGCACGATCGTCAAGGCGATCGAGACCGCTAAGGAGCTCGGCTACGTCGAGGCCGGCGACCTGACCGTCGCCACCGCCGGCGATCCCCGCATGAGCGTCCAGCTCGAGGACAAGGTCTCCTCGACCAACGTCGCTTACGTCGCTCAGGTGCGCTAAATCGCACTTGCAAGCAGATTTGCATTGCAAAGGGCCCGGAAGGCTTCGCCTTCCGGGCCCTTTTTTTGTGCCAATGCCGGCGCACGGCAAAACACGCACTCATTTCTTTACCAAAAGTGCGAAATCCACCCTTCGAGGCCCAAAGAATAAAGTCCCAAGCGCTAAAAGTGTTCGCCCGGTGGCAAACCCACACCTTAACCGACGCTGCTAAATCGTTTTAGCAAGAGCCAGATCGACCTGGTTTTCGGAAGTATGCGGCAAATTCTGAGACCTCCGAGCACACCCCGTTTTTTCGCAACAAAATGCCTGATAAACTAGCCTCAAAAGCCAGGTCTGCTCACAGGGTTCAGATTTTGCCGCATACTTCCGAATTGACGCTGGCATCGCACGGTCCAAAAGCACATTTCGACCAGGAGGACGTCATGGACCTGACGCTATGCGGTCAATCCGCTTTTTACTATCACCGTATCCCGCCGCAGGTATTAGGCCTTTACCCCGCCATTAGCCCTGGCAATATGGATCGCAGATGTTGCGGCCTCGGAAGTCATGCAGTTGTAAAAGACCTGCTTCACGCACCGCTTCACAGGCTTGTATTCACTCGGGCACAATCTGGGTCGCGAAGCCTGTTTAAATCGCACCTCCTGACCCAAGAGCCGCCTCCCGGGTCGTTTAGGCAAACTGAGCATGGGTTTGATGTCACATCGTCCGAGTTCACACTGCTCAACCTTGCTACGCAGGTCTCACGCAACCAGCTGCTTATGGCGTGCTATGAGATGTGCAGCTCATTCGCGGTGTTCACGCTTTGCAAACGTACACAACAGCAACTTGATGAGGCAATTTCCCTTAAGCTCATTCCGCCTGGCTGCGGTTGGAAGCGTGTTGTCGACACCAAGGGCAATGACACCAACTTGTGGAAGCGTACGCCGCTTCTTACCGCGGCGGATATCGCCGCGTTCGCCAAGCAGGCCGCAGGCCTGCGCGGCGTCAAACAACTGCGCTGGGCGGCCGAGCACATGACGGGGCAGACCGCCTCGCCCTTCGAAGTACAGACCTCCATGCTTGTCTCGCTCCCCCGCGACGAGGGCGGCATGGGCATCAACATCGCAAACAACGTGCGCATCCCACTCAGCGACGCCGCACGCTCGCTGTATGACAAAACCTGCTGTTACGCCGATATCCTCATCGAGAGCAACGCCGGCAGCATGGGCGTCATCTTGGAATGCCAAGGCCGCTCCGCCCACGATGGCGAAGCGGCAAGTCTCTCCGATGCCGAGCGCACCACCGCCCTCACCAGCATGGGCTATGACGTTATCCAGATAACCTATGAGCAAATCAAAGACACGAAGAGCTTTAACAACATCGCCGAACTCATCCATAAAAAGGCGGGGCTCCCCTACATCCCAAAGACCGACCAGGAACGCATCACCGAAGATACCCTTCGGCGGGAGCTGTTGGTCGATTGGGTTGAGCTATTCACTGCCGGGCCGGCCAGCTAGCAGCTAGCGATCAGGGGCAGAGCGGGCACACCGGGTGATGCGACGCGGGCGGCAAATCCCGCCTCGGTTAGCTCGATGACCTCGGTAAACGTTGTATCGAAAAACTCCTCGGTTAGCAGGCGATACGGCGGATGATCGGACTCGCCGGGGTTTTCGCGTACAATCTCGTGCATGACGCCGATGGTCTTGAGCACATACTCTTTATGGATGGGATACTGCCCAAAACGCGTCGCAGCGGTATACAGGCGATCGGTCGCACGCGGAATCGAAACAATGCCGAGCGTCTTACCAAACCAGTCAAAGTCGCCTTGCTTTTTAATGCGGAATTCCTCGCACGGCCTGCCGCCGTGCGCCTCCAGGTACTGGTTCACGCGAGTATTCCACACGGTATCGGCCACGAGGTGAGACCAGACACCCAGCGTCAGATCGAGCAGCGACTGCGCCACATCTTCGGACGCAAGCGAGAACTCACAGGCGCCGGGACCGGCAACCGGCTCGGCGTCCCTATAGCGTTGGGGATAATGCACCCGATTGAGTCGCTCGCGCTCCTCGACAATCGAGGTCGCGGCAGCTGGCGCACCAACAAGCGCCCCTTCGAGCAGCGGCGCCACATAGGTGTCCCAAAACTCATGCTCACGCGGCTTAGGGATAGGCTCAGGCTTGGCAAAGTGCGTAATGCGATACGGGATGGGATCGGCAATGCCGGGAACCATATAGCCCACAAAAATGTCCGGAACCACGCTGCCAAACAAAAAGGCATTGCGGTCGCGCACGTTATCGGCAAGCGTCCCAGCACGTGCCAGCAGTCGTTCCGTCTGAGCGATATGAATATTCCAACTTGGCATAGCCACCCCCGTAAAACCCGGATAACTATACCATTCACGGCAAGCCACGCGCACGGCCGCAGCCCTACTACGCAGCAACTATTCCGCAGCGCCGCTTTCGGTTCCATACGATGCCACGGGTGCCTCGACCACGCGGTGATATCGGTCGATATAGATGGCGCGGGCACCCAGGCGTCGTACCAAATCCTGATGGTGCGTGCTCATCAAGACCGTCTTACCGGCAGCAACATAGGCCAGTAGAAAGTTGACCACGATGTCGCAAGAGTCTTCGTCAAGTCCGTTGGTAGGCTCGTCGAGTACCAGGATATCGGGGTTCATCGACACGACGGCAGCCAGCGCCACGCGCTTCTTTTGCCCACCCGAAAGCTGATAGGGCGAGGCATCGACCAGATCGGCAACCTGGAACAGCTCCATGGCATCGCGAACGCGGCGCTCAAGCTCGCCTGCCGGAAGCCCCATCTGGGCGGGGCCAAACGCGACCTCCTCACCGACCGTGGCGCAAAAGAGCTGCGCATCGGCATTCTGGAACACAAAGCCCACGCGCTGATGGAACCGCTGGGCCGTCGCAGAATCCTTGAGATATGCCGCATCGACCGCATGTCCGTCAAACAGGTACGCACCCGCGTCCGTGAGCTCAAGGCCGTTGATAAGGCGCATGATCGTCGTCTTGCCGCAGCCGTTGGGACCGAGCAGGGCAACAAGCTCCCCACGGTCCACCTGCAGCGAAACGCCATCGACCACCGTATGACCCGCATAGGTAAACACCACGTCGCGAAATTCGATGAGCGGCGTGATCTCGGCGCCAGCAGCACCGCTCGCACCCATCGCGTCATTCGTATCGTTTGCCAAAACGTCGCCCTTCCCTACTCACATCGACGGTTCGACCGCCCGCGTTACAGCACCGCGCACAACACGGCGAGCAGAACCACAACGGCCGCGTAAACGACATCGTGCCAGCCAAAGCCGCTCCGTGCAGGCGCCGGATACACGCCGGCAAAGCCGCGGCACAGCATGGCCTCGTCCATCGCGCGGCTGCATTCCATCGCCTTGATAAACGTCATGCCCATGATACCCGCAATCGAATCGGTACGCGAAAATCCCTCAGGTGCACGGCCAACGCTGCGCAGCATGACCGATTCGCACAGATTGTGCGCCGTGCGACCCAGCACCTCGATATGCTTGAGCGCCATATCAAACGTAAAGATAACTTCGTCGGGTAGATGTAGCATCTTGAGCGCCGCCGACATTCGGCTCCACGTGAGGGTCCATGAAACACCCAGCACCAACGACACATTAATGAAGGTCTTGAGCGCAATCTTGAGCATGGCGCCCGTGGCAGAAATGCCCAGCAGCAGGGCAGGCAGCGCCAGGACCACCGCCAGCCCCGCAGCGCCAAGCGCCGGCACAAAGGTCGCGCGCAGCCCGCGTGCGGGGCGCACCGCGACCAACACCAACGCGATCGCCGCCATCAACATCAGATATAGCGAGCTTTGCGTCAGGCACACGCACAGAACGCAAACGAGCATCCCCACTAGGCGCACCGGAGCCGAAACGCAAGAAAGGGCGCGGTCGATCATCGACCCGCCCTCGTGCGCGCCTCCACCCAGGCGAACCCGCTCAAGCAGGCTCGCCAGGTGCAGGACATTCTTTTGCATCACACGATGCCGAGCCCCCGCGGGCTCGTATCGCTCCTCGGCCGCAAGCCAGCTAGGCAGCTCGGCTATTGCCATGAGCACCGCTTTCCTTGACCGTCAGCGAGACCAGGCGGAATGCGATGGTGAGCACCGCCACGCCAATCACACCGGAAAGGATATACATGGCAGCCTGGCCGGCAAAGCCAAGGCCCTGCTCCTCGGAATAGGCCTGCAGATAATCGCCCGTGGGCAGGGCATCGGCAAAGGTCGGGGTATCGAGGCCGACCGAAGCCTGCAGGCTGTCGTCGCCAGCCTCCTGAACGGCGGTCGCGGCGCCCTCGGCGTCCCACTCGCCCCAGGCGTCACCCGTGGCCAGCAGGCCCAGCGGCGTGGCCACGACAAGCACGGCAACCAGGATGAGCGTGGGGACCAGCGAGGTCTTCTTGGCAGCAGCGCCCTCGGCAGCAAGCTGGCCATCGACGGCCTCGGGCCCGACGATAACGCTCGGCGCCGTCTTCTTAATGAAACCGTAGATGGCGGCCGTCGCCACGCCCTCGACCACGCCGGCAACCAGCATATGCGGGATCAACATGGCCGGAATAGCCACGGACAGCGGGAAGGGGCAGTACAGCGGAGCACCCGAAGCATTCGTGAAGAGCATCGGCTGAATACCAAACTCGATCGCCGCGCACAGGGCCGCCAGGCACAGGCCGACCCAGCCACTCACCGCCGCGGAGACCGCGGTGCCCCAGCTCTTGTCGTGCAAACGGCTGTTGAGCGCACGGAACACGATAGCAGCGGCAAACGGCAGCACGAAGGCCATGTTAAAGCAGTTGGCGCCAAACGACAGAACGCCGCCGTCGCCAAACAGCAGCGCCTGCAGCGCCAGCGCGACCGAGACAGCGATAGCCGCGGCCTCGGGGCCCAGCAGCAGCGCGATGAGTGCGCCGCCGACGGCGTGGCCTGTGGTGCCGCCGGGCAGCGGAACGTTAAACATCATGAGCAAAAAGGAGAACGCAGCGCAAATACCCAGAAAGGCCATATGCTCGCGATCGAGCGTGGCGCGCACTTTCTTGATGCAGTGAACCCATACGGGCACCATCGCCACCGCCATGACGGCATCGGTCTGCGGGGACAGGTAGTTGTCTGGAATGTGCATATACGCCTCCCGGTTGCCGGCGCATGGGATTGCAGCGCCGCTTGAACCATTTCATCAGTGTTACGAGCACGATGATTCGTAACACGCCGCGGGCTATCATAGCAAAACGGCGCGCTGCCGACAAAACAGCACGCCGTTATGTAATGCGCGTGTCATATATGCAGGATCAACGATGCCTTTTCCGAACACCGCGGTCGCGCAGGGCTCCGCAGCAACCGCCATCAGGCCCTACGCTCCCGGCGCAAGCCCTATCCGCGGACCTCGCCGTTTACGCCCTTGCACACCTTGGTGACGATCTTCTGGTGCGCTTTTTCGACCTCTTCGCTGGTGAGCGTGTGGTCGTCGGAGCGATACGTAAGCGCAAAGGCCATGGACTTCTTGCCCGCTCCGATGCGGATGGGATCGCGGTAGACGTCGAACAGGCGCACGCCCTCGAGCAGCTTGCCGCCGGCGCTGGTGATGCGACGCTCAAGATCCTCGCAGGTCACGGCGTTGTCGACCACAATGGCAAGATCGTGCTCAACGGCCGGATACTGCGAGAACTCACGGTAGTTCTCCTGGTTGCGGGCGCCCTTGATCAGCTTGTCCAGATCGAGCTCAAAGGCAACGACGACCTCGTCGATGCCACAAGCCTCGCGCGCCTCGGGGTGGATCTCGCCGACCCAGCCCAGCACGGTGCCGCCGGACAGAACCTCGGCCGCACGACCCGGCTGCAGGAAGGCATAGCCCTCGCCCTCGACGGGACGGAAGCGAACCTTCTCGATGCGCAGCTGGGCAAGCAGCTCCTCGACGATGCCCTTGCCAAAGAAGAAACGCAGCTTGCGGTACTTCATGTTCCAGGACCGCTCGCTCCACTGGCCCGAGAGCACGCCAGCGACGGACTTGGTCTCCTTGGGCAGGCTGGCGTTCTCGCGACCATGGAACAGGCTGCCGACCTCGTACAGGTGCACGTTGGCCGTGCCGTGGGCCTCGTTATAGGCAACGGACTGCAGTAGGCCCGGCAACAGCGAGCGGCGCATCTCGGTCTGCTCGGCCACCAGCGGGTTCATGAGCACCACGGGGCAGCCGCGGCCCTCGGTGGACATGCCGATCTTCTCCAGGTCGCCCGGGGCGGCAAAGCCAAAGGTCGTGGTCTCGTTAAGGCCGCAGGCGCGCAAGATCTCGCCGACCTTGCGGGTGAGCTTCTGCTCGCGGGTCAGGCCGCCGATGTGGTTCTTGGCAGCCGGGATGGTCGCCGTCACGCGGCCCATACCCCACAGGCGCAGGACCTCCTCGATCAGGTCAATCTCGCGCGGCAGGTCGGGACGGAAGCTCGGCGGGGTAACCATAAAGTCCTCGCCGTCGCGCTCGACGGTGCAGCCCAGACGGGTGAGCGAACGCTCGATAAAGTCGGGCTTGATGTCGGCGCCGCAGATGGCGTGCACGCGGGCCAGGCGCAGCTTGATGCTGTCGATGGTCTTGGGCGCGGGGAACACATCCACGTAGCCGGGAGCGACCTCGCCGCCGGCGATCTCCTCGATGAGCGCGCAGGTAACGTTGGCGACGTCCACGCAACCGGTCTCATCGACCTGACGCTCAAAGCGAATGGAGGCATCGGAGATCAGCGACAGGTCGCGGCTGGTGTGCGAGGTGCGACCGGCGTTGAAGCAGGCGCTCTCGACCATCACGTCGACGGTGTCGTCCTCGATCTCGGAATCCATGCCGCCCATAACGCCGGCCAGCGCCACGGGACGCTCGCCGTCGGTGATGAGGCCCATGCCGGCGTCGAGCGTGCGCTCCTCGCCGTCGAGGGTCGTAAACTTCTCATCCTGTTGGGCGGCGCGAACCACCACGCGACGATGGCCATCGCGCTCGGCAAAGGTGTCCAGGTCAAAGGCGTGCAGCGGCTGACCGGTGAGCATCATCACATAGTTGGTGATGTCGACGATGTTGTTGTGCGGACGCACGCCCAGGGCGTTGAGACGCTTGACCATCCAGTCGGGCGAGGGGCCGACCTTCACGTTGCGCACGATGCGGGCGACATAGCGGTCGCAGAGGCCCTCGTCGGCAATCTCGACCGAAAGCTCGTCGTCGGTCGCGCGGCCGGTCTCGGCCTTGATGGCGGGCAGCTCAACGTGGAAATCGCGATCGAAGATGGCGCCGGTCTCGCGGGCCATGCCAATCATGGACAGGCAGTCAGGGCGGTTGGGCGTGATCTCGCAGTCAAGCACGGTGTCGCTCGAGCCCACGTACTCGGCAAACGGCATGCCGCAGGGCGTATCCTCGGGCAGGATCATGATGCCGGAGTGGTCGCCGCCCAGGCCGAGCTCGCGCGCAGAGCAGTTCATGCCCATGGACACGACGCCGCGAAGCTTGCTCTTCTTGATCTTGACGTCGCCGGGAAGCACAGCGCCGATCATTGCCGTGACGATGTGGTCGCCAGCCTCGAAGTTCTGCGCGCCGCAGACAATCTGCAGTGGAACGGGGTTGCCGTCGGCGTCGAGATTCTTGTCGCCCACGTCGACCGAGCACACATACATATGGTCGCTATCGGGGTGCGGGGTCTTGGTGAGCACCTTGGCAGTCACCACGTGGTCGAAGGACTCGCCCACGGTGTCGATCGCCTCGACCTCGGTGCCGGTACGGATATATTCGTCCGAAAGGGTCTTGGGATCCTCCGGAATATCGATCATGGTCTTGAGCCAGTCGTAAGAAACACGCATCTAGCTCTCCTTTCATACTGAAAGCCTGCGAAGAGATGCAGGTGGAAACTTCAACTTTGTGAACATTCCTTACAAAGCGAGGGCTGTCCAAGTGCGGCAGATCGGCCCGAAAGAGGAGCGCCGCGTACTTTGGTACGCAAGCGACGAATGAGCGCCGAGGTGCCGTGCTTGGGCAAGCCGCAGCCTAGAACTGATTCAAGAAGCGCATATCGCCCGTCATGAGAGTTCTGAGGTCGGGCAGGTCGTAGCGCAGGGCCGCGACGCGCTCGGCGCCAATGCCAAAGGCGAAGCCGGTGTACTTCTCGGGGTCGATGCCGCAGTTGATAAGGACGTTGGGGTCGACCATGCCGCAACCCAGGATCTCGATCCAGCCGCTGTGCTTGCAGAAGTTGCAGCCCTTGCCGCCGCACACGTGGCAGCTCACGTCCACCTCGCAGCTGGGCTCGGTGAAGGGGAAGAAGTGCGGACGGTAGCGCGTCTTGCGGTCCTCGCCAAACATGCACTTAACAAAGTAGTCGAGCGTGCCCTTAAGGTCGCCAAAGGTGATGCCCTCGTCGACGACCAGGCCCTCGATCTGGTTGAACTGCGGCAGGTGGCAGGCATCGGCCGTGTCGGGACGGTAGACGGTGCCCGGGCAAATCATGTAGATGGGCGGCTTTTGCGACTCCATGGTGTGGATCTGCACGCCCGAGGTCTGGGTGCGCAGCAGCACGTCGGACTCGCCGTGGGCGTGAGCCTCGGGGTGCGCGACGCTGCCGGGGTTGTTGTCGACCACGTAGAAGGTATCGCGGGCCGAGCGGCTCGGATGATCCATGGGGGCATTGAGCGCGGTGAAGTTGTAGTAGGAGGTGTCGACCATGGGGCCGGACTCGACGGTGTAGCCGATGCCGCAGAAGATGTCCTCGGCCTCCTCGATGATCTGCTTGATCAGGTGCTGGTGACCAATCTGCGGACGGATGCCCGGCAGCGTGATGTCGACGGCCTCGTGCTCGAGCGCATGCTTGAGGGCGGCGGCCCTCATCTCGGTCGTTCGCTCGTCGAGCATGCCCTCGATCAGCTGACGCATCTCGTTGGCGCGCTTGCCCATGACGGGGCGATCCTCGGGGGCGAGCTTGCCCATCATGCGCATCAGGCCGGTGATGCGGCCCTTGCGGCCGAGCAGCTCAATGCGTGCGGCCTCGAGCTTGGCGGCGTCGTCGGCGCCTGCGACGAGCTCCTTGGCCTCTTCCTCGAGTTTGACCAGATCATCAATCAGACTCATGTCTTCCCTTTCGTCTCTCGCACGTCCACTTGCCGCGGCGGCTGACGCCACTCGACGCTGCGGATGTGCGGCCCGGTTCGGTAACAAAAAACCGCCCTCGGGCATGTGCATTGCCCAAGGACGGTTGAATTCCGCGGTACCACCTTGTTTGACCCGGCAGATGTCTGGCCCGCCGTGCCCACTCTGCGCCTCTTGTCGCGAGGCTCACGGCTTCCCTACTGGGGCTTCGCCGCCGCTGGCCGCGCGCCCGTTGAGGTCGCTGCTCGGGAGTGAACGCTTGGCCCTTGCCACCGCAGGAAGGCTTGCAGCCCATGACCTTCCCTCTCTTGCCGGCGACGCGGCGGGCAAAACCCTCTCCGTCAACGCATTGGGCTATAGGATAGCACATTCTGCGCGCGCATCGCCGCGTTCCGTTTTGTTCGCGCTGGGTACAAGTCAGGTAGCTGTGCAAACTGGCCGTGCGCCCATCCGTGGCGCTCGGCTCGCGAGATCAAGGATATGGCATGGGAAAGAAGCACGATAAGAAGGCCGAGCCCGCAGTGGGCAAGACGCCCAAAGGCATGAAGGTCGATAAAGCCGTCAAAAAGCTCCGCAAGCTCGAAGGCAAACTGTGGACTCGCGAGTACCTGCTCAAGATTGCCGAGTTTGACGGCGCGACCATCGCCCCCGCCAACGGCGCCGCGGCCCGCGCCGATGCTATGGGCACCCTTGCCGGCGAACATCACAAGCTCCTGACCAGCAAGAAGTCCGTTGAGCTCGTGCGCTCTCTCGCGCGTGAGACGGTCGCGGGCGAGAAGATCGACGACCCGCAGCTGCTCGACGAGATTCGCGTGCTCGGCCGCGACCAGCGCGAGGTAAGCGTTATCCCTACCGAGGAGGCCGAGGCCTGGACCAGACTCACCTGCGAGGCCGATGCCGTGTGGCACAAGGCCAAAGCAGCCAACGACTGGGCGAGCTTTGAGCCCTATGTGGACAAGATCGTCTGTCAGCTCAAGCATCAGGCCGAGCTCATGGACCCCAAGCGTGACCCATACGATGTTTGGCTCGACCAGTACGAACGCGGCCTTTCCACCGAGAGCTTCGACGCGTTTTGCGACGAGGGCAAGGCGACGGTCGTGCCGCTCGTGCACGCCATCGGCGAGCGCGGACAGCAGCCCACTGCCGACTTTTTGCACGCGCATGTGCCCGAGGCCGCCCAGCGCGCCATGAGCTTTGACCTGATGAAGCTCGTCGGCCTTAACCTGGACGACACCACACTCGCCTTTACCGAGCATCCGTTTAGCGAGGGCTTCTCGGTGGGCGACGCGCGCATCGCCACGCACATCTACGAGGACGACTGCATCTCCAACGTCTACAGCATCATCCACGAGGCCGGTCACACCATGTACGAGCTGGGCGTCAATCCCGCTTACGCGCGCACGTGTCTGAAGGGCGGCACCTCCATGGGCATTCACGAGAGCCAGAGCCGCTTCTTTGAGAACACCGTGGGTCGCAGCCGCGCCTTTATGGGCCCGCTGCTCGAGGTGCTGCGCCGTCACGCGCCCGAGGTCTACGGCGACGTTGACGAGGACACGCTCTACCGCGCCGTGAACATCGCGCAGCCGTCGCTGATCCGTACCGAGGCGGACGAGCTCACCTATCCGCTGCACGTTATGGTGCGCTACCAGATTGAGCGCATGCTGTTTGCCGGCGAGGCCACGGCCAAGGACATCCCCGCGCTTTGGAGTCGCTTTATGGACGAGTACCTGGGCATTCCCGTTCCCGACGACACGCACGGCTGCCTGCAGGATACGCACTGGAGCGGCGGCTCGTTTGGCTACTTCCCCACCTATGCGCTGGGCAGCGCCTACGATGCCATGTTTGTGCCGGCCATGTGCCGCGACGGCGTCGACCTTACCGGTGCCTGCGCGAGCGGCGACCTGGCGCCCGTC
>CABTAA010000007.1 GCA_902482615.1 uncultured Collinsella sp. | reverse complement strand
CCCAGCGCGTCGTGCCCTGCATGCCCGCGCTGATCGAGGCGCTCGACCGCCCCGAGGCGCAGACCCGCTGGGAGGCCCTCGATGCCCTGACGGCGCTTGCCACCACCTGCCCCGAGCAGCTGGGCGATGCCTTTGAGGGCGCCGAGACCGCGCTGTTCGACGAGATTTCCTCCACGCTGCGCTATGCCGCCTTCCGCCTGCTGTGCGTGTGGGGCGCCACGAGCGTCGAGCGCTCGCGCGAGGCTTGGCCCATCCTGGACGAGGCCATCCAGTGCTACCACGGCGACCTCGAGTATCGCGACATGCTCGGTTGCCTGTACGAGTTTGGCCAGGGCGAGATTGACGCCGAGGTCGCCGAGAAGCTCGCGCTGCGCCTTAAGTTCGACGCCGAGAACGGCAAGGGCAGCTATCTCAAGGCCCGTTCGAGCGAGATTTGCGAAATGCTTGTTAAACGTTTTGGCCTGGATCTCTCCAAAAAGAAGAAGCGTGCTAGCGTTAAAAAATCTGACGACGCCGAAGACGAGGAGTAACAGATTATGGCGCACGATGTAGTCCTGATTCCCGGTGACGGTATCGGTCCCGAGATTACGCAGGCCATGCGCCGCGTGGTCGAGGCCACCGGTGTCCAGATCAACTGGAACGTCCAGGAGGCCGGCGCCGGCGTCATGAACGAGTTTGGCACTCCGCTGCCCCAGCACGTGCTCGACGCGGTCGCCGAGACCAAGGTTGCTATCAAAGGCCCCATCACCACGCCGGTCGGCACGGGCTTCCGCAGCGTCAACGTGGCCCTGCGCAAGCATTTCGACCTGTACGCCTGCGTGCGTCCCTGCCTGTCGCAGCCGGGCGACGGCTCGCGCTTCCGCGACGTCGACTTGGTTATCGTGCGCGAGAATACCGAGGACCTCTACGCCGGCATCGAGTTCGATGAGGGCGCTGCCGAGGTCGAGGAGCTTTCTCAGCTTGTCGAGCGCTCGGGTCAGAAGACCTTCGCCGCCGATTCCGCCATCTCAATCAAGCCGATTTCTGTCGCCAAGAGCCGCCGCATTGTGGAGTATGCCTTTGAGTACGCCCGCCGCTGCGGTCGCAAAAAGGTGACGGCCGTGCACAAGGCCAACATCATGAAGGCGACCGACGGCCTGTTCCTGCGCGTGGCGCGCGAGGTGGCCGCCAACTATCCCGATATCGAGTTCAACGACAAGATTGTCGACGCCACCTGCATGGGCCTGGTCCAGAATCCCAATGACTTCGATGTCCTGGTGCTGCCCAACCTGTACGGCGACATCGTGAGTGACCTGTGCGCTGGCCTGGTGGGCGGCTTAGGTATGGCCCCCGGCTCCAACATCGGTGCCGACTGCGCCATCTTCGAGGCAACGCACGGCTCCGCGCCCGATATCGCGGGCAAGGATATCGCCAACCCCACGGCCGAGATTCTGTCTGCGGCTATGATGCTCGATCATCTGGGCGAGAACGATGCTGCCAATCGCATTCGTGCCGCCGTATCTGCCACGCTCGACGAGGGCGAGCAGGTTACCGGTGACGTGCGTCGTGCCCAGACCGGCTCCGTTGAGGGCGCTGTCGGAACGCAGGCCTTTGCCGATGCCGTTATTGCGCACCTGGCCTAAGGTATGCACGCTGCAAATGCCTAAATAGTACTTAAGTGTTTGCGTATAACCTAAGAATCAATACGCCCGGCGCCTCGTCGGGCGTATTCTATGAGGGATTGTGTTTCCAATAAGGAGTAGCTGACTATGGGTCTGATTCAAAAGAAAGACGAGAAGGACGAGATCGACGGCATCCAGATTATCGAGCGCGGCGAAGGCCCCGACGGTGACGAGGATGAGAAGATCGACCTGGTCGCCGGCACGTCTGCCGAACATATTGCCGCCGGCACGACCGCTGAGGAGGAGGACGCTCGCCTGGAGGCAAAGATCGCCGCGGACGCCGCCGATGAGAACCTCATGCCCGAGGAGCAGGACGAGGACGACGACTCGGACGTGGACGACCACGCTTGCAAGCACAAGAAGACGATGATTGCCGCCTTTGTGGTCGCCGTCGTGATCGCTGCCGTGGTCGGCTTCTTTATCGGCAACGGTGGTTTTGGCGGCAAGGGTGCCGGCTCGGCGACCCTCACCGAGGACCAGCTCGATTCGACCGTGGCAAGCTATAGCTACAACGGCAAGAAGAGCGACATCACCGCGCGCGAGGCCATCGAGAGCCAGTACAGCCTTGATACCGTCAAGGACGACGACGGCAACTACACCGCTCCTTCTGTCGACGTTATCCTGTCCTACGTGCGCAACCAGATTCTGCTGGACGCTGCCGAGGACGAGGGCATTACCGTCTCTTCCAAGGAAATGAAGCAGTACGCCGAGGAGTCCATCGGCACCTCCGACTACAAGACTATGGCCAAGCAGTACGGCGTGTCCAAGGACCAGGCTAAGAAGATCGTCCGTCAGTCCGCGACGCTGCAGAAGCTCTACAAGAAGAAGGTCGGCGACAGCTCCGCAAGCATGCCGGCCGCCCCGACCGAGCCTGCTGACGGCAACGAGGAGACCGCGAGCAAGGACTACGCCGACTACATCATCAACCTTGCCGGCGATGAGTGGGATAGCTCAAAGGGTACTTGGAAGGATGCTGACAGCACCTATGCCAAGGCCTTTGCCGATGATGCCTTTACGGCCGATAGCGCCACCTACAAGCAGGCCATGACCGCCTACTACACTGCTTATCAGCAGTATTCCTCGCAGGCTTCGGGTGCCAGCTCCAAGTGGACCGAGTATGCTAACGGCCTCTACGCCAAGGCCAACATCAGCATCTACGGCCTGTTTGCGCAAGGTTCGCCTGAGCTTCCGAGTGCGTAGCCGAAATATCTGAATACGCCCGCTAGAACGGATACCGTTTTAGCGGGCTTTTTGCGTTGAAGAAGAGATTGGTGAAAAAAGAGGGATTATATTCAGCTTTTCGGACGTTTTATTCATATGTTCCGCTTCGCCATCACCAAATTCAACCTCATGACCCCTGGTCGCGAGGATATGGATGTCGAGGAGACCTCCGCCCTCTCCGCTGCTGGCGACGACAAGTTCGCCGCTGTGGCCGCTGCCGTTCTCGCTGCCGTCGGTGGCAAGGAGAAGGGCAAGACCGTTGACTGCTGCGCTACTCGCCTGCGCTTCGAGCTCGGCGATTCCGCTCTGGTCGACGAGGCTGCCTGCAAGAAGGCTGGCGCTCTGGATGTCATGAAGATTGGCAAGGGTGCTACCCAGGTCATCATCGGCGCGGACCCAAGCTGTTGCCGGGGAGCTCAAGAAGCTTCTCTAAGACTTAAAGACGTATGTATCTTGCAAAGTGTCGTCCCGCTCCGCGGGGGCGGCCCTTTTTGCTACATCGATACTTGATGCAGCGGTGTGATTGGTATTACAGCGCACAAGCTATCAACTGGCAAACAATATTGAAATGTGCGGTTTGACCTGCTGTTATTCCATTAAAACTGATATAGTACGTGGTGTCTGGTTACAACCAATTTCGAGTTATTTATCCGGCAGGTATCATTATGGCAATGGGAGCGCGCAAACAACCTCTGTACGATCAGCTCGTCGATTTGCTGACCGATAAAATCGATCACGAACTTCGACCCGGCGACTATTTGCCGTCCGAGCGTGACTTGTCGGAGCGCTACGGGCTCTCGCGTACGACGGTTCGCCTTGCCCTGCAGGAGCTTGAGCGCCTGGGCTTGGTGGTTCGTCAGCGTGGCCGTGGAACCATGATAAGCGACCGCTCTCTGCAGACGGCAAACCTCACGCAAACCTATAGCTTTACCGAGCAGATGAAGGCGATCGGCCGTGTGCCCAAGACGACGATTCTTGAGTTTACCGAGGTCGAGGCTGACAAGAATATTGCCGCAGAGATGAACGCGCGTCTGGGCGAGCGTCTGTACAAGATCAAGCGCCTGCGTATTGCCGATGGTGTGCCGCTGATGATTGAGTGCACGTATTTGCCGAGCCGCAAATTCTTTGCGCTTAAGCGCCCCATGATCGAGAACAAATCTCTATATGACATGATCGAGCAGGACTATCACGAGAAAGTTCGCCTGGCCGAGGAAGAATTCTACGCGAGTATCGCACGCCATTCCGACGCTCGTCTACTCGAGATTGCCGAAGGCGCACCGGTCCTGGATTTGATTCGTACCACATATGACATGAACAACGAGGTTATCGAGTATACGCGTTCGGTTGCGCGCGCCGACCAGTTTAAGTACAAGGTCTACCACAACCGCGCTGTCTAACGGTATTGGGTATAAACGGCTTGGCGTGTTTTGCGGCGGGTGCAAAATGAGCCAAGCGGTAGAAGGCAACGAACAATCGCTCGAATTAACAATGAGGTGGTTTTTGATTCGCCCTAAAACACACTGCGGGTGCGGGAGCATAGATGAGCACGTACGCAATTAAGGCTGACAAGTTCTTCTTGCCGGCAGGCCCGCAGCTGGGCGGCTATCTCATGGTCGAGGACGGCGTCTTTGGCGCCTGGCAGGCCGACGAGCCCTCCTGCGAGATCAGGGACTACACGGGATCGTGGATCGCACCGGGCATGGTCGATACTCACATCCATGGTTTCTACAACCACTCAACTACCGATAACGATCCCGAGGGCATCGATATCAGCTCGACCGAGCTCGCCCGTCGCGGTACCACCAGCTGGCTGCCCACGACGTTCACCGATGGCGTCGAGCAGATCAAGGACGCCTGCGCCGCCATCGCCCAGGCGGACGAGGGCCGCGGCCCCGACTTCTGTGGTGCTCGTATCCAAGGCATCTACCTGGAGGGCCCCTTCTTTACCATGAAGCACGTGGGTGCGCAGAACCCCGCTTATCTTATCGATCCCTCCGAGGAGGTCTTCGATCAGTGGCAGGAGGCTGCCGGCGGCCGCATCGTCAAGAGCGCCATGGCGGCCGAGCGCGATGGTGCCGCTGCTTATGCGGCTGCTCTGAACGCTAAGGGTGTGGTGACCAGCATCGGTCACTCCGACGCCACCTACGATGATTGCATCGCCGCCATCAACGCCGGTGCCAGCTGCTTTACGCACACCTATAACGGCCAGCGCGGGCTGCATCACCGTGAGCCCGGCGTCGTGGGCGCTGCCATGTCCACGCCCGAGACCTACGCCGAGATCATCTGTGACGGCAAACACGTAAACCCTGCTGCCATCAAGGCGCTGCTGCAGGCAAAGGGCTGGCAGCACACGGTGCTCATCACCGACTGCCTTGGCTGCGGCGGCATGCCCGAGGGCAGCTACACCAGCGGCGGCATGGACGTCATCATGAAGGACAACCTGTGCTGGCTTGCCGATGGCAAGAGCATTGCCGGCTCGGTGCTTACGCTTGCCCAAGGCGTCAAGAACATTGTCGATTGGGGTATCGCCAGCGCCGATATCGCCATTCGCATGGCAACCGAGGTGCCGGCTCGCTCTGCGCACATCGAGGATAAGTGCGGCAGCATCATGCCGGGTCGCGACGCCGACTTTGTCGTGTTCGACCATGAGCTCGCCCTCGTCGAGACGTATGTTGGCGGTCAGAGCGTCGGCAACGCCTTTACCGAGTAACGATAGAAAAAACGGCGGGCCCGAATCTGCTCGGACCCGCCGTATGGGTTAAACGCTCAAAAGCACCTTAACAGTTACAGCTTGTTAGCGATCTTCTTTGCCGTGCGCTTGACGCCGGCCACAAGACCTCCCGCAGGATGCCCCTTTTCGTAGGCTAGACGCTTCTCGCGCTTGGCGTACTCTTCGACGATGATGTCGCCATACTCGTCTTCGATCTTGTCGAAGAAGTCGACGGCGCCCCTAATTTCCTCAGCGGCCGGGTGCCCCTTTTGGACACCGCCGATGAGTTTGAACGGTCCCCACGTATCAAAGCCGGGGCAGCCGTAGACACCCATAAAGATGGCCTGCCTCATGCGGCAGATACCATCGATATCCTTGCCGTACCACTTGTTTTTGCCACCGTAGGTCATAAGGCCAAACACCTTGTCCTGCGGCTGCAGCACGTTCGTGAGCACGCGTGCCATATCTTTGTCGATCTCTGAGTAATAAATGCCCGTAGCGACGCCGATCAGATGATATTCGTGCAGGTCGGGGTACTCGTTTTTGCCGAGCGTCTTGACGTCGAGGGTATCGATTTCGGGGTGCGCCTCGACGATGGCGTCCACGAGCTTTTTCGTATTGCCGTGATGGCGCGAGGCGTAGAGGATGATGGTTCGCATAAGAAGGCCTTTCAGCTGTAATTGCATCAATGTCTGTATGGTGCCCCGTTGCATGGCTGGGATACCAGACACATCGATGAGTGTGCGGGTTTGTCCTTTGGTCAGGGCCGAGACGGGTACTTGCGAGCAAAAAAAGCAGTTGTTCGAAAGGATGGGTAATGGAATACGCTCTTTCCAACGATTCGATTTCTATTAAGGTTTCCACGGCTGGTGGTTCGTTTACCTCGATTGAGGCTGACGGACGCGAGTATTTGTGGCAGGGTGATCCCGCGGTGTGGTCCGGCCAGGCGCCGGTCTGCTTTCCGATTTGCGGAGGCCTGCGCGATAACAGCGCCATGACGTTTGCCGGGCATCATGTAAAGCTCGCTCGCCACGGGTTTGCGCGCAAACAGGAGTGGAAGCTGCTGAGCCAGAGCGAGAACGAGCTGGCGATGTGCCTGGCTTCGGAGGATAACGCCGCGCTGCTGAGCGATTATCCGTACCCGTTTAAGCTTGTCGCCCGCTATACGCTCGAGGACGCTGCCGTGCACGTTTCCTACGAGGTCACCAACGAGGGCACCGAGGACATGCCGTTCTTTATCGGCGGTCATCCCGGCTTTAGGTGTCCGCTCGATGAGGGCGAGGCCTATACGGACTACGAGCTGCGCTTTGAGAAGGACGAGGCTGCTGAGCTTTGCACTGCCGTCCCCTCGACTGGCTTGATTGACGTGGCAAACCGCTCCAAGAACCCCATGGTGGGAAAGACGCTGCCCCTGTCGCACGAGCTCTTCGATTTTGCGGAGACCATCTTTGACGTGCTCGAGAGCCGTCAGGTCACGCTTTCCAAAAAGGGCGAGGACAAGGGCGTCCGTCTGAGCTTTGAGGGCTTCCCATATCTCATTGTGTGGAGCAAGCCCGAGGGCGATTTTGTGGCGGTTGAGCCCTGGGGCGGCCTTTCGACCTGCTCCGATGAGGACGACGTGCTTGAGCATAAGCGCGGCTGCCTTGTCGCCAAGCCCAAGGAGACCGTCGTGCGCTCGTTCACGATTGAGATTCTGTAATTCCGTTTTGTCGACTCGTATCGCGAGGCACAAGGAGCCTGCGAGATAAGGAGCTAAAAATGATCCTCACCGTTACGATGAACCCGTCTGTCGATACGCGCTATCAGCTCGACGAGCTCGTTATCGACGACGTCAACCGCGTGACGCCCGAAAAGACCGCTGGCGGCAAGGGCCTCAACGTGGCCCGTGTGCTGGGTCAGCTGGGCGACGACGTTGTGGCGACCGGTCTGCTCGGTGGCCACATGGGCGCCTACATGGCTGAGCTCATGGACGCCAATGGCATTAAGAATGATTTTGTACCCATCAAGGGCGAGACTCGCATTTGCCTCAACATCCTCCACGCCGGCAACCAGACCGAGCTGCTCGAGAGTGGCCCGACAATTGCCCCCGAAGAACTCGATGCCTTTACCGCCAAGTTTACCGAACTTGCGAGCAAGGCCGCTGTCGTTACCATCTCGGGTTCGCTGCCCCGCGGCGTCGAGGCGGACTACTATGCCAAGATCACGGGCATTGCCGAGAACGCCGGTGCCAAGGTGCTGCTCGACACCTCAGGTGCCTCGCTCGAGGCTGCGCTCAAGTCCGAGGTTAAGCCCGAGCTGGTCAAGCCTAACCTGACCGAGATCAACGGCCTTCTGGGCACGAGCTTTACCACCGACGATGTGGACGAGCTCCGCGCCGCGCTCGCCTCTGACGCCCGCTTCTCCGATATTCCCTGGGTCGTCGTATCCATGGGCGCTGCCGGCTCCGTTGGTTTCCATAACGGCCGTGCGTTCCGCGCCAAGACCCCCGATATCCCCGCCGTTAACGCCACGGGCTCTGGCGATTCGACCATTGCCGGCTTCGCACATGCCATCGCTGCCGGCGCAGACGACGAGACGGTACTGCGTACCGCCAACACCTGCGGCAAGCTCAACGCCATGGATCCCATGACTGGCCACTTGGTTATGGATCGTTGGGATGAGGTTTACAACGGCGTTGTCGTGACCGAGCTGTAAGGGCTTGGGCGTCGGTCCCGGCATCGCTTATTTGCTTATGATTAGAGCCGACGACAAGTGCGGTAGCATTATGCCGGGGCGCGACGCCGATTTTGTCGTGTTCAATCCCGACCTTACCCTGGTCGAGACGTATGCGGGCGGCAACAGCGTCGGTAACGCGTTTGCCGAGTAGCCGCCAAAGAAGCGATCCGAGAGGGGATTTAGATGATTTACGGTGCACTGGGCGATATCGAGGAGTACCGCGGAATGCTCAAGGGCCTCGACGTGCTGATTGACTGGCTCGAGGAGAACGACCCGGCGGAGCTCGAGGTCGGCAGCCATCCGATTCTGGGCGACAAGGTCTATGCGAACGTCATGGCTCCCACGACGCGTCCTGAGGCCGAGGCTCACTATGAGACACATCAGCGCTATCACGACCTGCAGATCGATGTCGAGGGTCGCGAGGCCTTTAAGGTCGCTACGGGCAGCCTGACGCTGGTTCAGGAGTTTGACGAGAAGGATGACTACGATCTGGTCGATTCCGACGCTTCGATCGCCGGCGATCTTGCCGACGACAAGTTCGCGCTGTTTGTTGCCGGCGAGCCTCACATGCCCACGCTCGAGTTCCCGGGCGATGGCGCACAGCCGGTCAAGAAGATCTGCTTTAAGCTGCTTGCAGATGCTTACTGGGAAGAGTAACGAACTGCTCGTGAGCTAGCGTGGTTCCCCTTGGGGAGCGCGTTTGAGCCCCGCTGATCACGATTCCTTTGGGGATTGAGGTTGGCGGGACTTTTTTGTTGAGTAGGGGAGTTGCCGGCGGCGTTTTGCTTGGATTTATTTGCGAAGAACATCGGCTAGCCGCAGGATTGAAATCATCGACCGATAAGTGAGTTCCACTTTTTCGCCCGCAAGCAGTCGTTTCGAGCCAATCTCATCTAGCCCCACAAGCCGAGAAAACAGCGGGCCGCTCATCGTGCCATCGTCAATTGATTCCCTTATGGTCTTCAAAACGTCCGTATCATGAAGCGATGCCGAGCTGTAGGGGGCAACACGAGCGGAACTCTCAATTAACGACGAGACAAAAGGATGGAGATGCTTTGGACATAGTCCATCAAACACCACATCCCCATTGTCATCCGAGCCGACCAGGCGCCAAGTATAATGATCGACCCAGTCATCTCCGTCATATATGGCGTCCATGAGCAACTTCCCGTCTAGGGAGAGAAACCTATTTGGACATCGGGGCGCAAGACCGCAATCCATATCGGGCCTGCAGCAGCTCCAACCCAACGCACCACATAGGTTCCCTTTCGTACATGTGTATCAATCTGCCCCGAAATGCTGGTAAATGCTGGTGAATGCAATTCCAGACCCGTTTGTCGGATAGCAATCGACGTATTTTTGTTTTCCGCTCACAACCTTGTATAGATATATCGTTCCAGCAAAAGAGAAGGTATCGTGACTATTTTAGATCTATATGGCCAATTCGAGCCCTCGCCATGGCAATTGTTGCAGCTGGGTTTCTTTTCATTAAAAATTCACTTTGGTAAATCCCCGCCCCTAAGCATTAAACCCGAAGTCCACCGAGTGGGCGAATTCCGGCGGATGTGCGCCTGAAATCGGTAACAAAAAAGCCGCCCGAAGGCGGCTATCTTGTGCAATGGAGCCAGCGACCGGGCTCGAACCGGTGACCCCCGCTTTACGAGAGCGGTGCTCTACCAACTGAGCTACGCTGGCGGCCATGTGGTGACGCAACTGAGGCGTCAACGGCTGTCTATGATACGGGACATCGCACATCCGCGCAAGTGTTCTGACGGCTTTTCTCACTTTAAATGCACTAATATTGGAGACGTGATGTCTTGCTCTTACGGGTCTCAAGCAGAATGGGGCAGTGATGATTCAACCCAAGATTCTTCTCACGCGCATCGATGATCGGTTTATTTACGGGCAAGACGTTGAGCTGTGGAATGAGGCGGTTGGTTCCAACCTCGTCCTGATCGTTAACGACGAGATTGCGGCGGATTCGCGCAAGTGGGCGCCTATGAGGGTCGCGGTGCCAGAAGGCGTTTGGACACGGTTTTTCTCGGTGCAAAGGGCCATCGACATCATTCATACCGCAACGCCGCGCCAATTGATTCTGATCATGGTGGCTTCACCCGCCGATGCACTCGCGCTGGTTAAGGGTGGCGTGCCGATCACCAAGATCAGCATTGGCCATATGCAGGCAGGGGAGGGCAAGCACCCCATAACGCCCGCAGTCGCCGTAGACGGCGAAGATGTCGCCGCCTTCAAAGAGCTGCAAAAGCTCGGCATAGAACTAGAAATCCGCTATCTCCCCAGCTCCAATCCCGACCCCATCGGCAATCTGTTCAACTGATCCCTTGGGGACGGAGAAAAACGAATCATTTTGCCCTTGCGAGGGACGCGTGCGATGCTGCCTGTCAAAAACAATGCCCATTTACTACGTTTGATCGGCTATCGCCGAGCATGTCGAATTTGAGAAAAACAAAACCGCAGGTAGGCGGCTCGCGAATTTAGCAAAAACCGGTGCATGGTCGAGCATCCCGGGCTAAACGTAGTAAATGGGCATAGTTTTGATATGTCACTCATACAGTCACAGCGAAATTGAGCCCAAAAGATGAAAAAACGCCCGTCGGCGGTGGTGCCGGCGGGCGTTGCTGTGCGATATGTCGCGTTGTGGGCTTAGTGCCTCATAAAGTGGTACTCGATCACATTGCTGTAGGGGTGATCCGGGCCCACAATGCCCTGCGGGAACAGCGGCTGGTGCGGCGTGTCGGGGTACATCTCTGCCTCGAGGGCAAAGCCAGCGCCCCAGCCATAGTTGGCATCGTCCTTGGCGTGCTCGTCGCCCAGCCAGTTGCCGGTGTAGAGCTGAACGCCCGGTGCGGTGGTGTAGTAGTCCAGCTCGCGACCGGTCCACATCTCCTCGACGTGCATCGCGCGGCGCAGATTACGGCCGTACTGATAGCCATCGATGCACAGGCAGTGGTCGTAGCCACGGGCCTGCTTAATCTGCGGGTCGTCGGCTTCCATGCCGGGCGCGACGGGGCGCAGCTCACGGAAGTCAAACGGCGTGCCCTCGACCGGAGCGATCTCTCCGGTGGGGATATTCTGCTCGTTGATGGGCAGGTAGTGGGCAGCGTTAGCAACAAAGAAGTGCTCACAGTCCATGCCGGCGTTGTGACCGGCAAGGTTAAAGTACGTGTGGTTGGTCATGGACACGTACGTGGCGCGGTCGCTCTCACAGCCATATTCGATACGGAAGCAGCCGGTGCGCGTCACGGTAAACACGGCCGTAAAGGTGCGGTTGCCGGGAAGGCCCAGCTCACCGTCCTCAAGCGAGGTGGTCATGCGCACGGCATTGTGGACCTCGTCGAGCTCAACGTCCCATACGCGCTTGTGCAGACCATGCTCAAGATCGCTGTGCAGGTTGTTGGTGCCCTCGTTGGCGGGCATATGCCAGTCCGTGCCGGCGATGGTGATCGTGGCACCTGCAGTGCGGTTGGCCACAGGTCCGATGGTCGCGCCAAAGCAGGCGGGGTTGTCAAAGTAATCCTCGAGCTTATCGAAGCCCAGCACCACATCGCGCGCGTTGCCGGGGATGTCGGGCACGTCGATGCCCAACACGGTGGCGCCATAGTCCATAATGCGAACGCAGATCTCGGGCCCGTTGAGGGTGTAACAATGAACGGGGGTACCGCACGGCGCGGTGCCGAAAAGCTCGGAAGTGATCATTTGGTTCCTAACATCGAGGTATTTCGGACAAACTGTAGCGCGAACAGGCGAGATTATCACTACACCCCACTAAAGCAGGGGGTATTTTTCTCAAAAAAGTGATGATTGGAGCTGTGCGGGCGTTCATTTCTGACGCGCGCGAGTCTGATACAATTTGTTCGTTATTGTTTGAATTGACGTGAGCGTGGAACAGCGAGGACTCATCGTGATTAAAGCGGAGCGACAGGATAAGGTTCGGCAGCTGCTCGAGGAACAGGGAACGGTCTCGGTCAAGGAGATTTCGGATGCGTTAGGTGTCTCGGATATGACGATCCGCCGTGACCTTGAGGAGCTTGCGAGCCTGGGCGAGATCGAGCGAGTGCACGGCGGAGCCCGCAGTGCGCAGGGCCGTCCACACGCTATGCTGCGCCATGAGTATTCGCACAGCGAAAAGCGCACGAAGCATGCCGAGGAAAAGTTGCAGATTGCGCGCCGTTCTGTGGAGCTTATCGAGGAAGGCTCGACCATCTTTTTGGGCACGGGCACTACGGTTGAGCAGATGGCCTCGATGCTGCCGGCGTTTCGCCTGCGCATTGTGACCAATTCGCTTTCGGTGTTTAACCTGCTCGAGGCGCGCGAAGACTGCGACCTGTGCCTGGTGGGCGGCATGTACCGTCGCCGCACCGCCGCTTTTGTGGGACCAACGGCCGAGGATACCCTGCGTGCGCTGGGCATCGACGCGGCGTTTATCGGTGCCAACGGCATTCTGGACGGCGACGTGTCTACATCCAATATGGAAGAGGGCCGCATCCAGCAGCTCGCCTTTAGCAAGGCCGACTCGCGCTATCTGATCGCCGACTCCAGCAAGATCGGCAAGCGCGACTTCTACACCTTCTGCCGTCTGGACAGCCTGGATGCCGTGGTGTGCGAGCCGAGTATTGCCGCCGAGGACCGCGCCGCCATCGAGGAACACACACAGGTTATCTGCTAGCTAACGCTGCAGGCGATACTTCTGCCCCCTGCCGGCGCGGGGGTACCGCTTTACAATGACACGCAAATAACTTTGGGCAACAAGGATGAGGCTATTCTGAGATATGACTAGACTCCGTATTTCGTCTTTATGTCCCTTGAGAATGAATCGTAGTCTTCATAGAGTCCTTCTCTGCTTTCATCCTCGGCGTGGTTTACACGTTCAAGGAGCTTATCCTTTGGAGCCTCTTTTGTTATTGCGGCCTCGCCATCGGGTATTGTGGCTTGCAAGAATAGTTCTAGAGCATGGACGTCTTTGAGTATGTAGCCCGTCGAACGACCCGCTCCTGTTTTTTCGATTGCGCTGCAACTAACAAGCTGACCGAGGGTTCGTTTAACGGTTACCTCGCTGATATCGGGGCAGTTGGACCGGATGTCGGATTTCTTAATGATGCCGGGTCTCTGTTGAAATAGAACAGCGATGCGCGCTTGCTTCGACATGGGACGAGTGCTTGATTCAATTAAGGTACGCTGCTCGAGCTGTCGGTAGGCGGCCAGGGTTGTTCCGAGCATGAAACGGATAAAGGGTACTTCGGTGTTTTGATTTTCATTCCATCCAGTGGAGCTTGCAGCGAGGGCGTTGTAGTAAAGCGCTTTGTTGTCTTCAATAAGTCGTTCGATGCTGATGTAACGCGCAACGTCGTATCCAGTCTTTTCGAGCAGCAGCGTTGTAAGGAGCCGGCTCATCCTGCCATTGCCATCGTTGAAGGGATGAATGCTAACAAAATCGAAGATAAAGCGGAATGATATAAGGAGGGGGTCACAAACTTGACGAGATAAGGCGTCGTTGAGGGACCGACAGGCTTCTTCGATAAGTCCGGGGGTTGCTAGGGCCGAAGGCGGCCTAAAGCGCACAAATCGATTACCTTGATCGTCAATGGAGACGATTTCGTTATCGCTATCTTTCCAATGGCCTCCATACGAGATTGCCGTGTGCGCCATGAGGTCACGATGCAACTGCAGAATGACCGATGGCGTTACGGGAATGAAATCGTGCTGCTCGTGAATAAGCGACAGCGCATCTCGGTATCCAGCGATTTCTTCCTCTGCGCGGGAGCTTGGCTTGGCGGAATACGCCATGATTGCTTTGAGTCTTTTTTGGGTGGTAACAATTCCTTCAAGTCCGTTGGAGGATTGGGTGCTTTGGATCTTAGCTTCCTCCATAAGTGACGATAGAAGTTCGGGTTTGACTTGACTCAGAGCAAGCTGTCGGCCTTTATGCTCGCGTATCGAGAGGAGGAGGTTGGTGATTGGAGTTGCTTCGAGTTCCGCTGGGACTGTGGTGTAATCGAACTGGCGCATGCGGCTCCTTTCGGTATCACG
The DNA here is from genome assembly GCA_902482615.1 of uncultured Collinsella sp. GTDB lineage: Bacteria > Actinomycetota > Coriobacteriia > Coriobacteriales > Coriobacteriaceae > Collinsella. The sequence goes on along the minus strand of CABTAA010000007.1, from coordinate 7,768 downwards.
AACATACTTTCGATATCATAATATCATTAAATGATACCGAAAGTATGTTCGTGATACCGAAAACTAGAAACCATGCTTCATAACTGCTTGGAAAGTTCGGATTTGACTATCTTATTGTCTCGATCTGTAACAGTAAGACGGTCGAAAGTGGGCTACGTGTTACAGATTGAGATATTTCTGCTCGGGCGTTCTGTTTGTCTTGATCTGTAACAGCTAGGGCCGAAAATCCCTGCTAGATGTTACAGATCGAGACAAACGGCCTGCACGGACCGAACCAAAACAAAAAGGCCGCATGCGAACCCGTGGAGGGATTCGCATGCGGCCGACAGGGGGTATGCGGCAAAAGTTAGGCCATGAGCAGGCCGGTCTCCGCGACGTTCTTGTACCAGTACGCGCTCGCCTTGGGATAGCGCTTCTGGGTCTCAAAATCGATGTAGAACAGGCCATAGCGCTTGTTATAGCCGTTGGTCCAGGAGAACTGGTCCTGCAGCGACCACACAAAGTAGCCGTCGACGTTCACGCCGCCGTCGATTGCCTTGAGGATCCACGCGAGATGCTGACGCATATAGTCGATACGAGGGGCGTCATCGATAAAGCCGTCCTCGAAGTCGTCCTTATAGCCCATGCCGTTCTCGGTGATGTAGATCTTCTTGTAGTTGGGGTAATCGTTCTTAATGCGGAGCAGCAGGTCGTAGAGGCCCTCGGGATAGATGATCCAGTCCCAATCGGTGGTGGGTACGCCTTCACGCACGCATGACTCGCCTACGCCCTTGAGGAACCAGCGCGAGGAGCCCTTGTCGCCGGTGCCATTGTGGTTGATGTCGTTTTCGCCCTCGGCGGCACGCAGGAACTGGCACTTGTAGGTGTTGACGCCCAGGCAATCGTTGTAGGGGAGCGCGGCGGTCAACGCGGCGATATCCTCGTCACGAACGTCGAGCTCGCCGCCGGCGATATGGGCCAGCTTGGTCGCAGCCTCCATGGTGTCGGCTGCATAGTGGCCGCGGAAAGTGGCGTCGAGCACCCAGCGGTTGTTGATGACGTCGGCCATGCGGGCGGCCTCGCAGTCGGCAGCGCTGTTGGGATCGAGGGGATACTTGGGCTCCAGGTTCTGGACAATGCCGATCTCGCCCTCAAAGCCGCCCTCATGGAAAGCGACGACAGCCTTGGCGTGGGCCACCATCATGTTGTGCATGAGCTGGAAGGCCTTGTCCAGGCGGTACTTCTCACCGTGCGGCCAGTTGCCGACGATAAAGCTGCCCTCGGCGGTTGCGGGAATCTCGTTAAACGTGAACCAGTGCTTGACCTCGGTGAACTCGGCAAAGCAGAACTTGGCGTACTCGACAAAGGCGTCAATCGTCGTGCGCGTCAGGAAACCCTCGCCGCCGTTCTGGTAAAAGGCCTCGGGCGTATCGAAGTGATCGAGCGTGACATAGGGGATAACGCCAGCTTTGTTGCAGGTGGCGAAAAGCTCGTGATAGAAAGCGACACCCTCGGGGTTAATCTCGCCGGTGCCACTGGGGAAGATACGGCTCCAAGCGATGGAGACGCGAATACCGTTGATGCCGAAGCGCTGGCACAGGTCGATATCGACCGGGTACTTGTTGTAGAAGTCGCTTGCGGGATCGGGGGAGAAGCGACCCTGGGCTGCCAGGAAATCGTCCCAGGGCACTTTGCCCTTGCCGTGCGTACGGGTCTCGCCCTCAACCTGGTAAGCAGCGGTGGCGCCGCCAAACACAAAGCCGTCGGGGAACTGTATGGGGTTGGTCATGAGTCATCCTTTCTGTGGGATTCGAATAGGGAGGGTGCCCGAACTGGGGATCCGGGCACCAACAGAGGGAGGAAACTAGTCGAGGTTCTCGCGGAGCCACTTAATGGCGCCAGCGGGGTCGCGAGTAAGGTCGATATATTCCTTACCGCGCGGAGCGAGCAGCTTAATGCCCAGGCGATCTGTGTCGGCCTTCATGTCGTTGTAGTAGCTACGGACCTGCGGGGCAAGCACGATAACGTCGTACTGATCCATGATGGCAGTGTGCTGGCCATAGGCGCCTGCGGAGGAAGCGATGTTCTCTCCGGTCTGCGCAGCACCTTCCTTGATGGCGTTGGCAAGCATGGCAGAGGTGCCGGCGCCGGCGCACAGGACGAGGACCTTCAGACCGTCGACATCCTTCTTAGCGGATGCGTCGGCGGCGGGCTCGGGCTGATCGGTGACAGGCTTGCTGTCGGCGGCAGCGGCGGTCTGCTCGACAGCGGGCGCAGAGGTGCTGGCGGCGATGGTGGCAGCACCATCGGACTCGAGACCCAGCTCGGCGGCGCGCTCGGCCTCCTGGTCGCAGAGCAGCTTATCGTATGCCTTCAAGAACGGCAGGTAGATGATGGCGTCCAGCAAGATGATGATTGCGACAAACACCAGGGCGATAAGCTGGAAGTTCGTGGTGATGAAGATGCCGATGGGGGCTGGGGTAGCCCAAGGCACCACGAAGGAGAAGCCGTTCATGCCCACGTTATCGATAAAGAACTTGGCAACGCTCACGTTGACGCAGCCGGCGGCAACAAAGGGGATGAGCATGTAGGGGTTAAGGATCATCGGCGCGTCAAAGAGCAGCGGCTCGTTGACAGCAAAGGCAACAGGAACAATCGAGGCCTTACCGACGGCTTTGAGCTGCTTGGACTTCATGAAGAGAATCAGCAGAAGCGGCACGATGAAGGTGGCGCCGGTGCCGCCGAACTCACCCACGAGCGACATGTTAAAGGTGAGAGAGTGGGCGGGGTGGCCACCGGCCAGCAGAACCTGCAGGTTCTCGGCCTGGTTGGCAAGACGGATGGGGTCGATGCCCGGCTGGACGATCGAAGGACCATGGACACCGATGAACCAGAAGAACGCGGTGGCTGCCTGGATAAGGATAAGGCCAGGATAGGTTTCTGCAGCGGTAAAGAGCGGGGAGAGCAGCTTGATGAGCAGCTCGGAGAACGGAACGCCCATGAGGTTGCGCACGACGACATCGATGATGCCGCAGATGATGACAGCGCCACCGAAGGGGATGATGTCGCGGAAGTTCTGAGCGATGGCGCCCGGGACCTCCTTGGGCAGCTTAATGGTCAGATCGCGCGAGACGCAGAACTTATAGACCCAAACGGTAATGAACGCGGCGATATAGGCCGAGAACAGACCGCGCGTGCCCATGCTGGTGCAGTCGAAGACCGAAAGTTCGGAGCCGTTGAACTTGGTGGTGAACTGCGTGACCGCGAGCAGCAGCATGCTGCACTGGGCGGCCACCATGGTGGAGCCGTCGTTGAGCACCTTGCCGGCGGGCATGCGACGGTTCATGGAAGCCGTAAAGTTCTTGGCAGTGGTGCCGGCAACCATGATGCCCATGACGCCCATGGTGAAGTTGTACAGCTTGTTGCACCAGTCGATGAGCGGCTGGGGCAGCGTGATGCCGACTACGCCGGGAAGGGTGGCAATGAGCAGAAAGATCGAAGAGGTGAGGACGATGGGCATGCACCCAAGGAATCCGTCCTTAATAGCCTGGAGGTAGATGTTCCTCGAGATCTTCTCAAAGAACGGCTGATGCTTTTCGAGCATCTTTACGATGGCGTCCATAAAGCTCCTTTGCTACTTGATGCGCGATGCATGTGGATGGAACTGGTCGTCGATGGATGGTCAGGACTGCCCGGAAACCTTCCTGCTTAAGGAAGGCATTGCGAAATGACAACGTTGTCATTTCGTTAATGACAACGTAAGACATTTTTGGAAGAGCAACAAGGATATACGGGTGAGCGGTCGATATTGTCCGGTAAACGGTCGATTTATCAGTCAGGCAGGTAGTGTATGCTAGAACGCAAAAAACAAGCTATGCAAAACCGACTGGAGAAGTAGTGGCAACGATGGACAAAAAAAATGTCTCAATGAATGATGTGGCAGTTGCCGCGGGCGTTTCTCTCAAGACGGTGTCGCGCGTGATCAACGAGCCCGATAGCGTGCGAGAGTCGACACGCGATAAGGTCCATTCGGCAATGGAGGCGCTCGGGTTTCGAGCCAACTTTGCCGCGCGTTCACTCAAGTTGGGCCGTTACGGGTGCATCGGCGTGGTGATGTTCCACTTGTCGGGCGGCGCTGTGGACATGATTGACGGTATCGCCGATGCCGCCGAAGAACGCGGCTTCGCGCTCACGATGATTAAGAAGCGCGCGGGGGAGAAGATGACCCTTGCCGAAGCGGCGCGCAGGATGTCGCAGCTGCCTGTTGATGGCATGATCTTCAACCTGCGTCAGATGGTCGATGACTTTGATACCTTTGAGGCACCGAAGGACCTCAAGACGGTGATTATCACGCCGATGGAGCATCCTACCTGCTCTACCGTTAGTGACGATCAAGAGGGTGGTGCGCGCATGGCGTGCGAGTGCTTCTTAAATCGCGGGCACAAGAACGTATACTTCGTCTCTGGTAAGAAAGAGTCGCTGTCGAGCCAGTGTCGTATGAAAGGTTGGCGTGCGGCACTCGAGGCACGTGGCATTGAGCCGCCCGAGCCTCTGCAAGGCGATTGGAATGCGGATAGTGGCTATGCCGCGGGCCTTGTGCTTGCCGATAAGCCCGATTGCACGGCGGTCCTCGCTGCTAACGACTGCATGGCAAACGGCGTGATGATGGCTCTACGTGACAAGGGTCTGAGTGTGCCCGACGACGTGTCCGTGATCGGCTTTGATGACGAACTCTACAAGACGATTCCCAACTCGATTCTGACGTCGGTGAAGTTTCGCCACCGCGAGCTGGGTGTCCGTGCGCTCAACGAGGTAGTCGCAGGTCTGGAAGCCCCGAGCTCCAGAAGCCGTACGCTCGTCTCGGGTGTGCTGGTCGAACGTTCCAGCGTGAAGGACCTGCGGGCGTAGACGTGCTCGGCTCGTTCATCTCAATCTGTAACAGGTAGAGCCGAAAATCTCAGCTAATTGTTACAGATTTAGACAATTCGGTCCGGCTTATTCCGTTTGTCTCGATCTGTAACAACTAGACGGTCAAAAGTGGTCTACATGTTACAGATCGAGATTGTTCGGCCCGGGCCGCCTGTTCGTCTCAATCTGTAACAGCTAGGACCAAAAAACTCGGCTAGATGTTACAGATCGAGACAAACGGCTCCCGACCAGCCCAAAAACAAAAAGGCCGGGGGCGGCGCGCCGTGTGACGTGCCGCCCCCGGCTGAGAAATGGGGACAGGTTATGTGGGCAGGCGACCCCGCCAGCCGCTAGTCCAGACGACGGGTCTGCGCCACGTGCTTATACCAGTAGGCGCTTGCCTTGGGCGTGCGCTTCTGGGTTTCAAAGTCAACGTAGAAGAAGCCGTAACGCTTGTTGTAGCCATTGGTCCAGGAGAACTGATCCTGCAGGCTCCACAGGAAGTAGCCGCCCACGTTGACGCCCACCTCCATGGCCTTGAGTGACCAGCGCAGGTGCTGCTCGATATAGTCGATGCGCGGCTGGTCGTCCACAAAACCGTCCTTGTAGGGATCCTTGTAGCCCATGCCGTTCTCGGTGATGAAAATCTGCTTGTAGTTGGGGTAGCGCTGCTTAATGTAGACGAGCAGATCGAACAGGCCCTCGGGATAGATGATCCAGTCCCAGTCGGTGGTGGGGATGCCAGGCTTGTTCACATGCTCGCCAATACCCTTAACGCGCCAGCGGCCAGTGCCCTTCTCGCCCGTACCGTTGTGGTGCAGGTCGTTCTCGCCGTCGTAAGCCTTCAAGAAGCGGCACTGGTAGTTGTTAACGCCCAGGTAGTCGTTGTAGAGCGCGGCCTCGCGCATGATTTCCAGATCCTCGTCTAGGATCTCGATGGTGCCGCCCGAGACGGCAGCCAGGCGGTTGGCGCACTCGAGGGTGTCGGGCGCATAGTCGCCGCGGAAGGTGGCGTCGAGCAAGAACTGGTTTTGCAGCACGTGCTCGTTGTTGGCGGCCTTGATGTCGGCGGGGTCGTTCTCGTTGAGCGGATACTTAAACTCCAGCGACTGAATGACGCCGATCTTGCCCTTAAAGCCACCGTTGTGGAAGGCCAGTACTGCCTTGGCGTGGGCGAGCATCATGTTGTGCTCGCACTGGAAGGCTTCGGCCAGATGCGCCTTGACGCCACCGGGGAAGGTGCCCTCGATGTAGGTGTTGGAGGCGTCGGCCCAGATCTCGTTAAAGGTGAACCAGTAGGTCACCTGGTCGGCGTACTCCTTAAAGCAGAAGGTGGCAAAGTCCACAAAGGCATCGATGGTCTCGCGGTTGAGGAAGTCGCCCTTCTCAAAGAGGGGAAGCGGCGTATCGAAGTGATGCAGCGTGACAAACGGCTCAACGTGGTGCTTGTGGCACTCGGTGAAGAGATCGTGGTAAAACTGCACGCCCTCGGGGTTAATCTCACCGGTGCCGTTGGGGAAGATGCGGCTCCAGGCAATGGAGAGGCGAATGCCGTTGATGCCGAACTCCTCGCACAGCTCCAGATCGACGGGGTACTGGTTGTAGAAGTCCGAAGCGGGATCGGGGGAAAAGCGCCCCTGGGCCTCCAAGAAGTCGTCCCAGGCGACTTTGCCCTTACCGTGGGTGCGGGTCTCGCCCTCTACCTGGTAAGCAGCAGTGGCGCCGCCAAAGACAAAGCCCTCGGGAAACTGCGCAGGCGGGTTGGTGACGCTAGCGGGGTTAACAGACATGATGATCCAATCGTCTAAATCGAAGGGCCAGCCGGCTGTGGATGGTCGGCTGGCCTTGGGCGTTACTTACTTCGAAAGTTGCTCGCTTACGAAAGCGAGAGACTTATCGCCGTTCTGGGAGAGCTCGATGTACTGCTTACCGCGGCAGGCGACGCACTTGTTGCCCACGCGCTCGCAGTCCTTTTGCAGGTCGGCCAGGTAGCTTGCGGCCTGCGGAGCCAGGACGACCAGGTCAAAGTCGGGAAGCATGTCAACGTGGTTGCCATAGGCCTCGGCAGCGGTCTCAAGATTGATGCCGCGCTCTTTGGCGGCCTTGGCCAGCGCGTTGGCGAGCAAGCCCGAGGTGCCGCCACCCTGGCAGAGCACGAGCACGCGCTTGCCGTTGAGGTCACTGGCGGTCGTTGCCTCAGTGGCGACAGCGGCGGGAGCGTCGGCCTTCACGGCCTCGGCAGCAGCGCCGGCGGCAACGCTCTTGGCGTCAGCCTTGCCCTGGAAGGCATCGTTAAGCTTGGCGGCCTTCTCGGCGTTCTTGGCGGCGAGCTCCTCCTGGGAGATCTCGGCCTCCTCGGCGCACTTCTGGGCGTCATAGGCACGGAAGAACGGATAGTACAGAACGAAGTCGACGACCAGGATAAGGGCGAGCATCACAAAGGCGAGCGGCTGGAAGCCCAGACCCATGATGGTGCCGATGGGGCCGGGGACAGTCCAAGGCAGGGTGTACATAAAGCCGTTCATGCCCAAGAAGTCGATAAAGATCTTGAGGATCCAGATGTTGGCGATCGGGGCAAAGACAAACGGGACAAAGAAGACGGGATTGAGCACGATGGGTGCGGCGAACAGCAGCGGCTCGTTGACGGCAAAGCAGACGGGGACGATGGCGGCCTTACCGACGGCGCGCATCTCCTGAGACTTGGCCAGGAAGCAGAACATAAAGACCAGGACGAGCGTGGCGCCGGTGCCGCCCATGCAGACGACGAAGTACTGGGCACCCTGGGTCAGGACAGCGGAAGCGTGCTGGCCGGCCTGGAACGCAGCCAGGTTGTCGGTCATGTTGGCAACGAGGGCGGCGGCGATGGCGGGCTCGACGATCG
>CABTAA010000006.1 GCA_902482615.1 uncultured Collinsella sp. | reverse complement strand
CCGGCTCCGAAGACAAGCTCGCCGCATACCAGCCGGAAGACGGCTGGAAGGACCTGCTCGTCGACTACGTCACCAATGGCGAGAACCACAGCGAATACCAGGGCCACGACGCGATCGCCAACGCGCGCCACGCGAATGGCCTCGCGCGCATCATCGAGCAGCTCCTGCGCCGGAACCACGGCAAGCGCGTCGTCGCTAGCCGTAGCGCCCAGGCCGGCAAGCACATGCTCGATCGCGCCAAAGTCCCAAACGCCCGCAAACTGCAGACACTCCTGCCAGCGGAACGGCATGTCGAAGCCCTCGCCCAGCACCGAGCCCTGACTCTTGCTGGTCTGCCAGTTCCAAACACCGTGCGCGCCATAGGTCACACCCGCGCTGGCGCCGGCAAGGATCGACGACCACGCGCTCGCGCGGCAGTCCTGCGCGGTAAAACGCCAGTACACGTTGCGCGACGCACCCATCTGCTCGTAACAGGGCTCGGAGTTGACCATCGGCTTTTTGGGGTAGTTGGCGATAAAGTCCTGCGGCAGGCGCCATGCCTCGGGCTGGCCCTCGTAGTTATGACCGGGCTGGAACATGTAAAAGTCCAAGCGGTCCAGGTACTGTGCCGGGATGGTACGGTTGCCGCGGTTGATATGCATGGTGCGCAACGCCTCGGGCGCGCGTTTGATGACCTCGTCTAGGGCGTCCTCGTAATAGGCGATCGCCTCGTCGCTGGTAAAGTCGGTATCGCCCGTCACCACGTAGACGGGGTCGAACTCGCCCAGGTTCTCGACGACGCGGGCAACGTGGGCACGGACCTCCTCGCGCGGCATAACCTCGGCACCGCAATGCTCGGCAATCTTGGCGCCCCAGGTACCGGGCACGTAGTTGCACCACATAAGTACGAGCGCCGGACGAATGCCATGCTCGACGGCAGCGCGACACATGGCAACAGCGCGGTCCCAGTACGCCTGGTTGGGACGGGACCAATCAAAATGCACGCCGTCCTCGCTGGCATAGGGCCAAATGCCCAGATCGGGGCAGCAGCGATCCCACTGCGGCAGCGTGTTGATCTGCAGCACGTTCATGCCCTGCTCGGCGCGACGGGTCAGATAGTAGTCCCAATCGGCCTCGGTAATGCTCGTAAACGCGCTCCAGCACGTATCGGCAAACCAAAAGAACGGTTTGCCCTCGCACAAAAAGCCGTCCTGACGACCGTTAACGGTCAGCTTTCCCAAACTCATCTGCATGTCCTTTCGTTTGATAAAGGAGTTGCGAACCGGCAGATTCTTTCGCGGTAACCCCGCGCGAAAGCCTCCGTCGTTTAGCAAGCCCTTGTGGGCGGGCATCTCCCGTCCCAATCAGTCTACCTTGTAAGAAGGGCCCCGCCGGGCTTGCGCCTGACGGGGCCCTGTCGTGTAGGTAAGGTCGTATGTGACCGAATGGTTTGGCCTTAGGCCTCCATCTCGGCGAGCTCCTCCTTGGAGAAGCCAGTGGCAAAGACGACGACAGCGGCGATGACAAAGGAGATTGCCATACCGACGATAGCCCAGACGGTGTTCATCTGGCCACCCTGCAGGTAGTTGGTGAAGACCAGGAAGTTGGAGGCACCGCCGGCCAGGTAGTAGGTAACACCCATGAGGCCGGAGAACACAGCGCCGATGGCACCGCCGATGAACATGCCGAGCATGGTGCGACGGAAGCGCATGAGGATACCGAAGAGCGCGGGCTCGGTGACGCCGCCGGCGATGGCGGAGATGACGTAGCCCAGAGCAAGACCCTTCTCGTCGGGGTTCTTCATCTTGAGGAAGGCACCGAAGGCGCAGCCCCAGACAGCGGCCATAGCGCAGTTGGTGGAAACGAAGACGAAGGGATCGTAGCCGGCGGCGATGATCTGAACCTGAGCGAGCAGGATGACGGGCATGTGCATGCCGCAGACCACGAAGAGCTGCCAGAAGGCGCCGAGGATGGCCATGACGATCAGGATACCGATACCGCCAAGGTCAGCAAGACCAAAGAGGGCGTTGGCGATAACGTTGCCGAGCTCGTTGCCGATCGGGGCAAGAACGATGAAGGCGATGGGGATCGTGACAATCATGGTGCAGAACGGCGTGAAGACCGTGGACAGCACGTCGGGCATGACCTTCTTAAAGAACTTCTCGATGAAGTAGAGGACCGGCACCGAAAGGATGATCGGCAGGACGGACTGCTGGTAGTTGGCAGCAGCGATCTGGATGCCGTAGACGGAAATGATTCCGCCGCCCTCCTGGGTAGCGACGCTCACGACAGACGGGGCCATGAGGGCGCCGCCGAGGAGCATGCCGAGCACCGGGGTGGCGCCGAGTTTCTTAGCGGCGGCATAGCCCAGGTAGATGGGGATAAAGGTAAACGTGGCCTCGTACAGGGTGGTGTAGAGGAACGTATAGGTCGGATCGGTATCGGAGATAACGCCGAGCATGGTGGGACCGAGGACCGCGGCAATGGTGCGGAACAGACCGCCGGCCATGAGCAGCGGAATCAGCTGGGTCATGGAGCCCGACAGATAGTCGAGGATGATATTGGGCAGGTTCTTGAGCTCGAACTTCTCCTTAGGAGCGTCGAGGTTCTCGTCGACCGCGGCACCCTGCTTGACGCCGGACATGGCGACGAATTCGGCGAGCACCTTGGGCACGTTCTGGCCGATGATGACCTGGAGCTGGCTGCCGGCGAACTGGCAACCCAGAACACCCTTGACCTTCTTGATCTTCTCCACGTCGGCCTTGTTGTTGTCCTTGAGCGTCAGACGCAAGCGCGTCATGCAGTTGGTAGCGACGGTAACATTCTCCGCACCGCCCACGAGCTCGAGGACATCGGTGGCAATCTGCTTGTTATCTACTGCCATGGGACCCCTCCCCATATCATCGTGTGCCTACCCGTTTGGACGTAGACACGCCTTTGGCCCGGCGGCTATAACCCCTTACGGCTGCCGAGCCCTTGGATACGCTGTCGTAAACAATCTGTTTACTGAACGTTTACAGCGCTTAGTTTACACGCAGCGTTGAATTTGTGGCAGTTTTGCCGTTTGCAGTCCGGTGAACGGTAGGAAATCGGGGGTGAACGTAATTGAATGCCAAGGCATTACATATAGTGCCGTTTATTTATAAATGGCCGTCTACGTGGGATTTTATATAATCTGTCACCCAAATTCCTTGTTGACTCATCAACAAAAGCCCTGCTAGATAGTAGTAAACGAGTGTTTAGTAGTTCATTGAGTGTTTGATTTGACCGTTTACCGAGTTCATCTGCTTATTCTCTAATTCTGCTTTACACTAAACATGTTTAGATTGTATTGCCGCGATTGTTTAGTATTTGCGGCACAAAGGAGGCAGCTCATGGAACTCAAATCGTGTACCTACGCAACCGTCACCACCTTGGGCGACTTTGGCCCCTGGATCAGCAAGGTCGTTCTCGACCTGCCCTGCACCGTGCGCGCCAACGATGTCGATGCGAACACTTTCCATATATATGTAGAGCGTCACGAGCGCACGGGCGAGGTCCTGATGCGCAAGGAGCACGGCGCCGACCATGCCGCGCCCTCCGTGGGTTACATCGACGTTCTCGCCGCGTATCCGTGTGACGAGAACGGCCGCAAGCTCGCCGTGGGCACCCACGTGGCACTCGAGGTTGCCGAGCAGCGCCTGACCAAAAAGATCGAAGGCAGCGTCCTGGGCTCGCGCATGCTCGATGACCAGCTGCGCATCACGCAGCTCGCGGCTCTTCCCGGCAACGACGGCGACGACCCCACCTGCGGCCTGGTCTTCGATACCTGTCGTGGCGACATCTGCCCCGCGCTCAAGGGCTGGAGCAATGCCGTACAAAAGACCGCCGTCAATGGCATCGCGCTCGAGTACGGCTTCTTTGAGCCCAGCTTTAAGGCAGAGGACTCGGCCTGCTTCAATCCCTTTGCGCCTGAGGACACGGTCGTGCCCCAAAAGGCCCCGCTCGTGGTGTACCTGCACGGTGCCGGTGAAGGCAAGGGTGCCACGCAGGGCGAAGGCGCCACGCGCGCCTATGTCGGCAACCGCGTGACTGCCCTCTCGCAGCGCCAGATCCAGCGCTACTTTGGCGGCTTTGCCTGGGTGCTCGTGCCGCAGTCTCCCACGTTTTGGATGGACAACGGCGTCGAGCAGCTCGGTCGCTCCAACCAGAGCATCTACTCCCCCGTGCTCAAGGCGCTCATCGACGAGTTTGTCGCCGAGCACGCCGACCGCATCGACACCGACCGCATCGTGGTCGCCGGCCTTTCCAACGGCGGCTTTATGACCCTGCGCCTGTGCGCCGACTACCCCGATTTCTTCGCCGCGGGCCTTCCCTGCTGTGCCCCGTGGTACAACGCCACGGACGAGGACGTAGCCGCGCTCGCCAAGACGCCGCTGTGGTTTACGCACTCCAAGGGCGACGAGCTCGTGTCGCCGCAGCAGACCGTGCTGCCGCTCACGGCACGCCTGCGTGACGCCGGAGCCAACGTGCACCTCACCTACTTTAGCCACGTCGAGGACCTGACCGGGCGCTATCGCGAGGCCGACGGCTCGCCTAAGAAGACGTTCAACCACGGCGTGTGGATCCACCAATTCAACGACCTGTGTTATCAAGACTTCGACGGGGGCAACGTACTCATCGACGGCGAGCCGGTGGGCTGCTGGGAGTGGTCAGCCAGGGTCGATAGGTAATCCGTCCCTTCGCGGGCACTGGGGTTCACCTCTGCAAACGTCCTCGGGCATGCATGGTTCGGCGCTTTGCGCTTCGCGCTGCGCCGGACCATGCCCCCTGACGCTCCTATTTGGCAAGGTGTTTTTTAGAATCCAATTTGCGCTCGGCCTCGAATGCCTGCCTGTCCCAATCGAGCGGGAGCCCCGCCTCGACCCACGCCTCGTAGGCCCTCCTTATTGGCTTCAGGTCCCTTTGGCCCCTCTCCAGCATCGAGATGTACTTCTCGCTGGTGCCGAGTATCGAGGCCGCCCGCACCTGGCTGACCCTCGCCGCGCGCCTGGCCGCCACGAGCTCCGAGGCGTCCGCCGGCCTCCTGATCTCGTGCGGGTGCATCAGCGCCCGGTACGCCTCCCTGGCCACGTAGCGCTTGAGGCACCTCATGACCTCCCTGTCGCTCTTTCCCCGTCCCCTGGCCCTCTCGGCGTACTCGGCGGTCTCGGGGTCGCGCATGACCCTCTGCCTCGCGATCTCGTGCAGAGCGCTGTTCGCCTGCCGGTCGCCGCCCCTGTTGAGCCTGTGCCTCACGGTCTTGCCGCTCGAGGCGGGGATTGGGCAGGCCCCGCATATCGCCGCGAACGACGCCTCGGAGCGCAGCCTGCCCGGGTTGTCCCCGGCCGCGACCGCGAGCTTGGCCGCGCTCACGGGCCCGCACCCGTACATCGCCAGCAGCGCGGGGCAGTTCTCCTCCAGGGACGCCTCGATCGCGCGCTCCATGTCGAGCGCCGCGTCGCGCGCCGCCGCCCACAGGTCCGCCAGCGCGCCGAGCGCGGCGCCCAGCGCGCCCTCGGCGCGCACGGAGGGGAGCTCCTCCATCAGCCTCGGCCCCGCCATCCCGCGGAACCTCGACCTGAGCCCCTCCGGGGCGGTGGTGAGCAGCGACCTCGCGGTGTTGATCGCCGAGGTCCGCGCCTTCACCGCCCCGGAGCGCGCCGCGAGCATGCAGCGCACCCCGTCGACCCACCCGTCCTGGCTCTTGGGGGTCCCGAGCCTTGAGCCGGACATCGCCGCGCGGGCTGCCCTCTCCGCGTCCGACTCGTCGCACTTTCCCTGCCCCGGGCGCCTCCTCTGCGTCCTCGCCGGGGAGAGCGCCTCGCGCACGGGCATCCCAAGCGACGCGAGGTGCCTGGTGAGGCCCGCCCCGTAGGACGACGTCCCCTCCATCGCGACGCAGGCCGGCTCCCCGGCCGCCGCGATCGCCCCGGCGAGCGCCTCGTAGCCCGCCGCGTCGGCGGGGAACCGGCGGGACAGGACCTTGCGGCCCCTCCAGTCCAGGACGCACAGCCAGTGCGAGTCGGCGTGGGTGTCGACCCCGCAGAAGACCGGCCCGCGGGCGCCGGGTGTCGATTCGTTTTGCATGCCTCGCTCCGTTCTTTCCGTGCTCGCCTGGACCGGGCAGACGGCACACTGACGGGGCGCGATAGAATGCGGTTGTTCGGGTCCGCGGTATCGCTCCATGCTCCTATTAGGTCATGCGGCGGTCTCGGCTCGCCGCGGCCCGCGCGGGACATGTCAGGAAACGAGGGCAGCCCCATGGGCGCCAGCGGAATGTGGGGTCACCGCGCGGTCCGCATCTGATGGTGTCGACGTCAATGGTATACGGGTGCACCATCGACGTCTTCAATACAGAAGATATCAGTGCGGAATGTTTTGGGAGGTAGCCCAAACAGCCCCGGCTGGGGTCCTGTGTAGTCACCCTTTAGGCGGAACTTTCCTAATTATTTGGATGAGTCGTTTACTTACTTGTACTGTTACCGTCTTCCCGCTCTTGTTGGGGTATGCTTTGTTCGTATGTAAACGTATGACATGTTGATGGGGGAGGGTGCTATGGCTCGCGAGGGCGCTCGTTCTAAGGATTCGGCTAAGCCTGGCATCAAGGAAGTTGCAGCGGTGGCGGGGGTTTCGCCTACTACGGTATCTCGCGTGCTTAATAATCGCGGCTATATTAGCCAAGAGACCCGCGATAAGGTCCATGCCGCGATGAAGCGCATCAACTATACGCCCAACGATATCGCCCGTGCCATGCTCAACGGTCGCCTGAATCTAATAGGTATGATCGTCCCCTATGTCAGCAGCCCGTTTCATGCCCAAGCGGTCCAAGCCGTTGAGCGTACCCTGGCCGAAAACGGTTTTAAGATGTTGCTGTGCAATAGCGCCAATCGACCTGATCTTGAGCGTTCTTATATCGATATGCTTCGGCGCAATATGGTTGATGGCGTCATCGTCAACTCGCTTAATATCGGTGCCGAGGCGTATGCCGAGATGGGCTTGAGTCTGGTTGGTATCGACTGCGACCTTGGCGAGACCTCTGTTCAGATTGCGAGCGACAGCTATGGCATCGGCGAACTTGCCACGCGTCGCCTGATCGATGACGGGTGTTCGCGCATCTTGTGCCTGCGCAACAATAGCCGCATGCGTATGCCTGCCAATAAGCGTACCGATGCCTACCACGATGTTGTGGAGCAGGCCGGTTTGCCCGCGCTTGTCCGTGAGGTCGAGTTCGTTAAGTCCGACGACGAAAAGAGTGCGGTCGTTGCGAAGATCCTCGATGAGAACCCCGATATTGACGGCATCTTTGCGGGAGACGACACGATGGCGGCCATCTGCCTCAACGTGATGAAGCGGCGCGGCTTGAGCGCTCCGGACGATATTAAGGTCGTGGGCGCGGATGGCGCCCGCCGCACTATGACGTTTATGCCTGACTTAACAACCGTTCGTCAGGATATCGATCGCATCGGAGAGCTCGCGGCGCAATCCATCATCGCTCTTGTTAACGGTGAAAAGCCCGAATCGAATATCAAGCTCCCCGTCGAACTTATCGAGGGCAAAACCGCGTAGCTCATCCGAGCCAAAAGAATCCCCCGAACGCTTCTGATGACCGTTCGCCGGCATATGTCAACCGTTTGCCGACGACTGGAACTGCGAAAAGACGTATTGGTGTGAAAACGTTTGACATATGAAAACGATTGACATATCTTGCAGTTGTACCGAGTTAGTATCACGTGGGAAGGAAGTCTCGGATGCACAAGGTGTATTACCAGCCTGAGGGAATTTGGGTAGGCGACATCATGCCGTACGGCGAGGACGGCACGTTCTATCTCTATCACCAGCGTGACACGCGAAACCCCGGTCCTTTCGGAGAGCCGTTTGGTTGGGCACTCGCGACGACCAAGGATTTCGTCAACTACAAGGACTTTGGCGAGAGCCTTGAGCGTGGCGGCGACGAGGAAGTCGACCAGTATGTTTATGCCGGCACGGTGTTTAAGGTGGGCGACAAGTACCATGCGCTCTACACTGGTTGCAATCGCGATAAGGTCCGCGCACGCTTGATGAAGCAGGTTCTTCTTCACGCAACGAGTGACGACGCCGTCAAGTGGGAGAAGAACATCGCCGAGACGCTGCTTCCGCCCCAGGAAGGTTACGATGACCGCAACTGGCGCGATCCCTTTGTGCTTTGGGATGAGGAGAACGAAGAGTACATGCTCATCCTCGGCACGCGCGTGGGCGAGGACAAGCGTCTGATGACCGGGCGTCTGGTCAAGTTCACCTCCAAGGACCTGGATACCTGGGAGTTCCAGGGCGACTGGTGGAATCCGGGCCTTTACACCATGTTCGAGATGCCTGATCTCTTTAAGATGGGCGACTGGTGGTATCTGGTGTTCTCCGAGTACAGTGATGGCAACAAGACCCGTTACCGCATGTCTCGCTCCATCAACGGTCCTTGGATCACTCCTGCTGACGATTCATTCGATGGCCGCGCGTACTATGCCGCGCGTACCGCATTTGACGGCGAGCGCCGCGTTCTCTTTGGTTGGGTTCCTACGCGTGACGAGGGCGGCGATCCCAGCTCTTACCTGTGGGGTGGCACCTTTATGCCTCTCGAGATCGTTCAGCGTGCCGACGGAACGCTCGGCACCAAGCTCCCTGACAGCATGCTTGGCGCCTTTGGCGAGGCTAAGGCAGTCGAGGCCTTTGAGCTTTCCTGCGAGTCGGGCAAGGTCGAGCAGGTGCTCGCCGCGGATGCCGGTTCCACCTATATGCTCGATGCCGACATCGAGCTCGCCGGTGACGCTGCCGGCTTCTCGGTGAAGCTTGCCGAGGACGCCGAGTCCGGTCTTGCCTATGAGTTCCGCGCCAACCTGCGTGAGGGCAAGCTCGAGTTTACGGCGGCCCCCCAGTATCCGTGGTTCCAGGTCAACAACATGGGCCTCGAGCGTCCGTTGTTCTTTAAGGGCGAGGGCACTCATCATGTGCGCCTGGTCGTTGACGACGATATCGCGACCATCTTTGTCGATGATGTTGCGCTTAACGCGCGCTTCTGCAATAAGCAGGGCCAGGGTGTGGCACTGACGGTCACCGACGGTACGCTCAAGTGCGCAAATGCAACGATCGCGTCTCTGTAATGGCATCAAAACGTCTTATGATTTCGTAAAGGAATGGAGAGGAACATGGACTACAAAGCAGTGTCTCAGCAAGTCGTCGATAACGTCGGCGGTCTGGAGAACATCGAGGGCGCCACGCATTGCGTTACGCGTCTGCGTCTGGTGCTCAAGGATACGAGCAAGTACAACAAGGCCGAGCTCGAGAACATCGATGGCGTCAAGGGCGTGCTGTACAACAGCGGCCAGCTCATGATCATCTTCGGTACCGGTACCGTCAACAAGGTCTACGACGAGTTTATGGCTCTGACGGGCGTTAAGGAGATCAGCGCTTCCGAGGTCAAGGGCGCCGAGGCGGACAAGAAGGGCAAGTTCTTCTCGGTCCTCAAGGTATTCTCGGATATCTTTATCCCCATCATTCCCGCTTTTGTCGGCGCTGCTATCATCATCGGCCTTAAGTCGCTGATCGTTGCCAACGGACTCTTCGGCATGGAGGGCAGCCTTGCCGACCACAGCGAGTTCCTCAAGAACCTCGCAAGCTTCTTTGCCATTATTGCCACCACTTTCGACTACCTGCCTGTCCTGGTTATGTACAGCGCGGTCAAGCGTTTTGGCGGTAACCCGATCCTGGGTATCCTCGTCGGTATCGTCATGGTTCACCCGAGCCTTATGAACCGTAACACGTTCGTTATGGATCCGACGGGTGCTGAGTACTGGAACTTCGGTCCGCTCTCCATTCCCATGGTTGCTTTCCAGGGCGGTGTGTTCCCCGCAATCCTGACTGCCTGGTTTATGGCCAAGGTCGAGAAGATTGCCCAGAAGTACATCCCCGAGGTCGTCTCGTTCGTCTTTGTCCCGACCGTTACCCTGATTCTTGCTAACGTCGCCCTGTTCACCGTGTTCGGCCCGCTCGGCAACCTGATCGGCGACGTCCTCGGCGGCGTAATCGATATCCTGTACAACAGGATGGGCGTCTTCGGTGCCTTTGTCTTCGCCGCGTTCCTGCAGCCGCTTGTCGTTACCGGTACGCATCAGTTCATCCAGGGTATCGAGGCAAACCTCGTTGCCACGACTGGCTTCAACTACATCCAGGCCATCTGGTCGGTTTCCATCATCGCCCAGGGCGGCGGCGCCATCGGCATGTACCTTATTCACAAGAAGCATTCCAAAGAGCGCAACATCTGCATGTCGTCCTTTATCCCGACGCTGGTCGGAATCTCCGAGCCCGCAATCTTTGCTGCAAACATGCGCTACTCGATCATTCCGTTCCTCTGCGCTTGCATCGGTGCAGGCTGCGGCGGTGCCTTCGTCAAGCTCTTTGAGGTGCGCGCTATCGGTCAGGGTCTGACCGGCGTGCTTGGCCTGCTCATCGTCACGCCCGAGACCCTCGTGTGGTATGTGGCTGGCAATCTCATCGCCTTTATCGTGCCGATCGTCTTGATCTTTGCCTACAACAAGGCAAAGGGCGTTCCGACCACCGATGAAGAGGGCGCTGGCGCTGGCTTCGATGTCAGCTTCTAGTTGAGCCGTTCAGCGTAATCTGAGGATAAGTCCATTTGAGGAAGGGCGTTCGGCTCGTGTGAGTCGAGCGTCCTTTCCTATAGACGAGAAGGTCATGGCGATGTTTAATCAAAAAAACAAGGTGACACGCGCGGACTATGAGCAGTGGCGTGCCGGACAGGATGAGACGGCGGGTCGCATCGCGTCCGACCCCGATAGGCTCCTGTTCCATGTGGAGCCTGAGCTTGGCTGGCTCAACGACCCCAACGGTTTGGTGCAGATCGGTGATACGTATCACATCTATCACCAATACGATCCATTCGATGCTGCGCATGGCGGTCCAGTGCTTTGGAATCATCTGACGACAAAGGATTTTGTGACGTACGAGAATCGCGGCCCTGTGCTGTTCCCCGATTCCGATTTGGATGCGAGTGGAGCGTATTCTGGCTCTGCCTTTGTACACGACGGCAAGATTCACTACTTCTATACCGGCAACGTCAAGCATTTTGACCGCGATGATTACGACTACGTGTTGACGGGCCGTGAGCAAAACCAAATTCATATGGTTGCCGAGAATCCCGACGAATTGGGCGAGAAGCGCATGGCTGTTGGGCCGGTCGATTACCCCGACGATATCGGTACGCACGTGCGCGACCCCAAAATCCTTGAACACGACGGTATCTACTACATGGTTCTCGGCGCTCGTACGAAAGACAATCGTGGCTGTGTGCTTGTCTATGCCTCGCACGATCTAGAGGACTGGAGCTATGCGACGCGCATTGAGCCGGGCGAGAAGTTTGGCTTTATGTGGGAGTGCCCCGATCTGTTTGAGCTCGATGGTGAGCTTATTCTCGTTTGCTGTCCGCAGGGTGTGTCCGCCGATGGATGGCGTTACCGCAATCCGCACCAGTGCGTGTGGTTTCCCATCGAGGCCGATTGGGAGGCGCCGAGTTTTAAGATCGCCGGGCAGGGCATGCCCCCGATGGTCGATGCCGGCTTTGATTTCTACGCACCGCAGTCCTTTGAGGATGCTGCGGGTCGACGTTTGATGATCGGGTGGTCGGGTTGCCCCGATGCGACGGCAAAAAGCCCGACGGTGGCACGCGGGTGGCAGTGCGCGTTGACGGTGCCGAGAGAACTGAGCATGCGCGATGGTAAGCTCTGTCAGCAGCCGGCGCACGAGATTGAGAAGGTGCGCGGCGACTGCGTTTGCGCGACAGGCGGTGAAACCGTTGAGGAGCCGGGCCGCCTGTTTGATCTTGTGGTTTCCTGTGAGGGCGCCCAGGTGATCGAGCTCGAAATCCGCAAGGGTGTCTTTGTGCGCTATGCAGACGGGATGCTTACCCTCGACATGGGTGACGAAGGCTATGGGCGCGACCAGAGGTCGATCGAGCTCAGCGAGCTTCGCGACCTGCGCGTGCTTTCGGACACTACGATGGTCGAGATTTTTGCAAATGGCGGCGAGGCGGCACTTACGAGCCGTACCTATTCGCCGGCGGTTCCGGCGATGGAGCTGCACGCCGAGGGTGCGGTATCGATGAATTTCTACCGCCTCGTGCATTAACCGTGCATGGAGTACGATTGGACTTGCTGGGCGGAATGTGTCGCAGTTACCGCGGCCAGCTACCGTTTATCGCGTATAGCGACCGTTTGCGGAATAAGTAACACTCCTTAATAAACCGTGTAGAATCTCAGGATGCACGGAGTTTTCCAGGGAGACGCTGTCCTTTGTTGTGTGCAAGGGGCGGCGTCTCTTTGGTGCTTGGGGGCCGTTGCACAGTAGGACGGCGGACGTGTGCCACATATTAAAAAGCCAACGTTGAGATGGGTCGTGATAAGAATGGGCAAGTACGTAATCGTGGTTGAGTCTGGGTCGGATGTGACGCCGGAGCTCTGCGAACGCTATGGCATCGTGCGTGTGCCCATGCATGTTACGATTGCTGACGAGACCGTTGAGGATGGTTCGATCGATCCGCTCGAGATTTATTCGCGCTGCAACGAGTTTGGCGTGATGCCCAGGACCAGCGGTTGCGCGCCGGCAGATTTCTCCCGCGTGTACGACCGCATCCATGCCGAGCAGCCCGATGCGACCATTCTGCATCTTGCGTACTCCGAGGCCACGACCTGCTCGCATCAATCATCGAAGATCGCCGCCAAGGGTCGCGATTACGTGTTCTCTATGGACACGCGCTTTGTCTCGGTAGGCCAGTCGCTCGTTGTCGTCGAGACCGCCAAATACATCGAGGCTCACCCCGATGCCACCGTCGACGAGATCTTTGCATTTACGAATTCCGTCATGGACCGCGTGCTGCTGGGCTTTGTTCCTACCGATCTTGCCTTTCTTAAGGCGGGCGGTCGCTTGTCCAACGTCGCATTCCTTGGCGCCCATCTGCTCAAGATTAAGCCCTGCATTGAGGTGACGGGCGGCAAGTTCGTGGCGACCAAGAAGTTCCGCGGCTCTATGCTCAAGTGCGCCCGCGCCTTTATTGACCACATGGTTGCGAAGGGCGAGATTGACTACTCGCACATTGGCCTGGCGTATTCGGTGGGCCTTTCCCAGGAGCTGCGCGATGACATGGAGGTCTATGCGCATGATCTGGGCTTTAAGGACGTTACCTGGACTCAGGTCGGCGGCGTCATCTCGAGCCATTGCGGCCCGACCGCCTTCGGTGCGGTGCTCACGCTTAAGGCGTAAAGGCCGCAGGCGAGCGTTCTTCAGCCTGACATCTCGACGTAGCCCCCAGCCATGGTGATGGGGGATAGATTAAAACGTGCCGTTCTAGTCCGAGACGTTTAAACGCAAACGCATGGGCTAGAATGACTCTGGCATTTTAATTGGTTGCATCCAAGGAGAGGCAAGGTAGCGCGAATGGCAGAAATGACGCTTGAGGGTGTGGACGCTCGTCCCGAGGACTCTGCGTTTGCCCTTGGCCGCGTGCATTCGATCGAGACGATGGGAACGGTCGACGGACCCGGCATCCGCTTTGTGGTGTTTGTTCAGGGCTGTCCCATGCGCTGTGCGTATTGCCACAATCCCGATACCTGGTCGGTCAACGGCGGCACCATGGTGACCGTCGAACACCTGATGGATGAGTTCCAGAGTAACCACGAGTTCTATCGCAGCGGTGGCATTACGGTGTCCGGCGGCGAGCCGCTCCTGCAGCCTGAGTTTTTGGCTGATCTGTTCCGTGCCATGCACAGCAACCCCGACGGCCGCGTGCATACCTGTCTGGATAGCTGTGGCTACGCCTTCGACCCCCAGCATCCCGAGAAGTTCGATGCCCTACTCAACGAGACCGATATGGTGCTGCTCGACATTAAACACGCCGATCCCATCGAGCATAAAAAGCTGACCGGTTGCGATCCCGCACGCATTCTGGCGTTTGGTGATGAGCTCGCGCGTCGCAAGATTAAGGTCGTTATCCGCCACGTGGTGGTGCCGGGCATTACCGACACGGTGGAGGAGTGCGAGAAGCTCGGCCGCCTCATCGCTCCGTGGCATAATGTGGTGGGTTTGGAGATGCTGCCGTATCACACGATGGGCGTCGTCAAGTATGAGCAGCTGGGGATTCCCTATAAGCTCGAGGGCGTTCCGCAGATGGATACCGCGCGCATGCCCGAGCTGCGCAACGCCGTCATGACGGGCATGAAAAAGCGCCGCGCGGAACTCAAAAACGCCATCGGCTAGCGAGCCATTTTCAGGCACTCATTGGGGACAGACTTAAATGAGTGCCCCTGGGCACCAAGTTGATTGCCAAAGAGCCCTGCCAAGTTGCGGTGGAATAGTTCTTGTTTTTCGGCTTATGCCGCCCAAACAGGAACTATTTCACCGCAACTGCGTTTTGGACAGAGATGCGCAACAGAATCGTGCCATTTGGATAAATACGCTTGTGGTTTCTTTAAAGACACCTTAAACGCCACTGAATATCTTTGGAAAGAAATGCCTGCTCGGTATTATGCTGCTCGTATATAAACGGTAGCAGTCAGGAGACCACGTGCGAAGCAACGCATCGCGGGACGAGTATGTGCCGCAGCATGGCAGCAGATATGAGACGAAGGGCACGCCTTCGCGTGGCCTCGCTGACGTTCGCATCCGCGTGACGAAGATTGCCGCCGTTGGGATGCTAACGTTGGCGGTTATTATCCTCGGAATTACCGCCAAAACCTACGCGTCGGAGCGAATGGCACACTCAGATGCGTCAACGGTACAGACGCAAAACAAAAAGGTCTCTGAATCTAAAGCCACCGCAAGTCAAACCCTGTCGGCAGCGAGCCTCAAGACGAGGCTTTCGAAGGCGGACTTTAACGATATTCCCTCAGGCGATACCGTGCAGACCTTCTCACTGGTTGATGATCAGATCACCACTCTGGAGGATGAGAGCCTCGCCGCGCTCCAAGATGCCCTTGATCAGGCCCAGGAATTGGGCGATGTGGGCGTGGTGTTTTACGATCTGTCGAGCGGCAAGGGCGTGACGTATAACGCCGATGTCGAGGTTTACGGCGCGAGTAGCTACAAGGCACTCTATGCGTTGTATATCTGCGAATCCCTGGTCGAGACGGGCCAGGTCTCACTCGATGATTCCCTTGGCACCTATGGTGGCTACAACATGGGCTGGCAGACGGTTCGCGAACTCATCGAGGCTGCGGTTGTTGATTCGGATAACGATTCGTTTATTGCGTTACGCGCGGCGTTTGACCATGCCGGTTACGAGGATTGGATTGTCAGTCTTGGCATCGATTACGATACCGCGCTCGATCCGATGAGTGATTTTCCCACCTATTGCCCGCGCACTTCTGCTAGGTTATGGCGTGAGATGAGCGAGTATCTGAGCACGGATACCGAGACTTCACAGTGGTTGTCGGGCCTTCTGGCATCAACATTGCGCTCGTTTATTCGCGATGGCATTGCGGACGATCAGGTCTCGGTGCGCAACAAGGCAGGCTGGATCAGCGAGGACGGTTGCTATTCGACATGTGATGCCGGACTGATCGACGTCGACGGCCATAGCTATGTTATGAGCATCATGACGTCGATGCCGTGGAGCGACCAATCGAGTGAGGCCGTGGCCGCGATTGCAAAGGCGCTCTATGATGTGCGGTCCTCGTTGGCCTAGCGACTTCGTAAAAAGTGAAAGAGCCAAAATGCTGGTACCATACCGTGGATAAGCAATTTGCACGGATTTGGGGGATGGCATGGCAACCATCGCGATCATAGGCGCACTCGAAAAAGAGGTTGCGCAGATTAAAGAAGAGCTGAGTGGCGCGAATGAGGCGCAGGAGGCGGGCTTGACCGTTGTGAGCGGCGAGCTTGACGGTCTGACGGTGGTCGCCACGACCGCTGGCATGGGTACCGTGAACGCCGCTGCCGCAACGCAGCATCTCATCAGCAAATACGCCCCGCAGGCCGTTGTGTTTTCGGGTATTGCGGGCGGCCTAAACCCTAAACTCCATATTAACGACGTGGTTATAGGCAAGTGCCTGCGCTATCTGGATACCGATACGGCACTCATCGCCGAGTCCGCGCCGGGGCTCGAGGAGTTTGCCTCGACGCCGGCGTTGGTTGATGTTGCCGCCGCCGTGCTTGCCGAGCATGGATTTGTGGATACCTCGGCGGATGAGAATTCTGCGGAGAAGGACCCCAAGCAGTTCCTGTGTGGCACTATCGCCACGGGTGACCGCTTTGTTACGGGTGACGCCATGCGTAACGCTGCGATTGAGGCCACGCATGCCGATTGCGTCGAGATGGAGGGCGCGGCAATTGCGCACATCGCGGCCAAGAATGGTGTCGATTGCTTGGTGCTGCGCGCTATCAGCGATAATTGTGACGAGGCATATGACGCGTTTTGTGAGCGCGAGTTCGATCTGGATGAGTACGCTCGTACCGCGAGCGGCATCACGCTTGACATCGTTCGTCGTATCGCCGCCGCGTAATAGCGCGCCCGTTTTGTAAAAACCTACGACCAAGGAGTGTCCATGGCCGATTCTATTAACTACCAGCTTGCCAAGTTCGTTGCCAGCTATGGCAAGGTTTCGCAGATTCCCGAGTCCACCTGCCCCGAGGTGAGCTTCGTCGGCCGCTCCAACGTGGGCAAGTCGTCGATCATGAACAAGCTTTTTGGCCGCAAGAACCTCGTCAAGGTTTCGAGCACGCCGGGCAAGACGAGCAACATCAACTTCTTTGAGGCTGACGACGTGCACTTCGTCGACCTGCCGGGCTATGGTTTCGCCCGTCGTTCCAAGGCCGAGCGCGACCGTTGGGCCGAGCTCATCGGCGACTTCTTCGACTCCGAGCGCAGCTTTAACCTGGTTGTATCGCTGGGGGACATTCGCCACGACCCGAGCAAGCTCGACCATGACATGATCGACTACCTGCAGGGCAACGAGTTCAACTTTATCGTCTGCCTCACCAAGGCCGACAAGCTCAGCCGCACCCAACAGGCCCGCCAGGCAGCAGCCATCAAAAAGCAGCTCAACGTCCCGGCCGAGAACGTAATCATCACAAGCTCCCAGACCGGCACCGGCATCGACGAACTCAAAAAGCGCATCGCCGAGGCCTGCCTCTAGGGCATGCCGCACTGTCAAACAACTTTTGTCTATCTATATCACCCCAGTGATAGTTATTGGTAAACTATCACTGGGGTGATATTTTTGTTTGGAGGTCGATATGGAGCTTTGGCACGGGTCGGAGGTTGTTGTCGAGCATCCGTCGTTGGATAAATGCAGACAATTCAATGACTATGGGCGCGGGTTTTATTGCACGCCACATGAAGAAATGGCGATGGAATGGGCATGCCGGACCGAGTCGGATGGCATTGCAAATCGATATGAACTTGATTTAGATGGCCTTTCGGTCTTGGATTTAGAGTCTGGGGAGTTTTCAATCCTCAATTGGCTTGCGATTTTGGCCGACAACCGGGAGTTTAATGTCTCGACGCCGCTAGCACGCGACGGACTTCGATTTCTGCTTGATAACTGTTTGATTGATATTTCTTCTTACGACGTTATTCGGGGCTATCGTGCCGACGACTCGTATTTTTCTTTTGCAAGGCAGTTTGTTAATGGCATGATTTCGCTCCGACAACTTCAGCGCATTATGCGCCTGGGCGATCTAGGCATTCAATATGCTCTTATGAGTGAGCGCGCATTCTCGGCGATTAGATTCTGCGATTGGAAGCCGGCTTCGGGATCTGAGTTTTATCCCAAGCGTTTTGAGCGAGAGCAGAACGCTCGGCGCAAGTACTTGGACACGGTAAATGGATTTGATTCTGAAGGTATCGACATCAAGGATTTAATGGCGGGGAGGGTTGATTTGGATGATCCAAGAGTTAACGAGTTGTGGTCCGAGTAGGACGTACCCCGTCTACTACCTCGAGGACGCAATGAACAACCTTGGCGACTGCTTTGACTATGCCGTGAACGACTATGGAGCGGAAGGGTCCGAGATCGCTGAGCTCTTTTGCCTGAGCGGCGTAGCTCGCGAGTTTGAGCGCGGCAACGCATGGGTCGTATCGGGAAAATCAGGTGTTGAGCTGTTCGCACTTATCGCCGAAAGGTCGGGATATCAAAGCGGGTCTATACCGGACCGCACCTATCGTTTTGAGAAGACGCCGGAGTATTGGACGGGCTGGATATTGGCATATCTGCAATGGCGTCTGGGCGAGTCTTTCGAAGACCTACTGCATGCCGTTCCGTTCGATGCGCTGTGCAATATGTTTTACCCCTGGCACGAAGCCTCAGAGGAGCGTGTGGCGCGTCTTGTTTGCGATATAGCGAAGAAAACACCTCGTCAAACCAAACTGGCGCTAGCAAGGAAGAGGCTTAAGAAAACCCAGCAAGACCTGGCATACGAATCGGGCGTATCACTCCGCTCAATCCAAATGTACGAGCAGCGCCAGAGAAACATCAATGAAGCTTCGGTAACAAGCGTAAGAGCCATAGCAAAAGCCCTCCACTGCAACATCGAAGATCTCCTAGAGCCAGTCTTCGAATACAAAGAAACCAGCGCAGCCTAACCCAATTTATTGCCGAGGTTTGTATCTAGTAAGCAATCCTTACCAGCAAGAGTCCCTACCAATAGAAAGCGGCTTAAAGGGCCGAAATCGTATGAATGGCATTGCGACTTCCAAATGGGTGACTGCTGCTTGAAAAGCTATAGAAATAGGGGCCGATTTAACGGCCCCAAGCATCGCATAAATGGCATATACGTTTTATCAACTATTTCTTGTTTTTAACCCATTTGCAGATACGCCAAATAAACACTCCGATGAGAATCCAAACGAGAGCGATCATAATGTCTGAGCGTGCAGGAATTGGGATCATTGAACTTCCTCAATTGATGTGAGTCTAGTTTGCATAGGTGTGGAGCGTGCTGCCTTCCATGGTCGCTTGCAACACGGCGATACCGGACGTCATCCCCATCGATTCATAGTTGAGTCGATATGTCGCCTGTTTCGAGTTCCATATAAAGGACTCGTTAGTTACCGTACAGCCGATAGTCGTATAGTTTTGTCCCCAAGCGCTGGTAATGAGCGAGTTCGCTATCTTGATCTTGAATTCGCGATAAATAAAAGGACTGTTGTAATAGATAGTCCAAGTTCCAGATGCGTTGTTGTAGTAACTGTCCCATATCAGGCTGGGTTCATTGGTTTTTTTAATTCCTATTACTGCAACGGTCCCATCCTTAAGCTTGATTTGATGAGACTGCTCGGGACCTTTCGTTAAATCAAAATCTTGGGTTGCGCCAGAAATTGCGACAGCATCGCTTTCTGCAGCATAAGCAGTCGAAGGGCTAAACGAGAAACATATCGGTAATATCAAAAGTATCGAGAGGAAAAACGAAGCTTTGAGTGTGCGTAACACTTTGACCACCTCCATACTGCGATGCCTAGTTAAATAGTAGCATAGATAAACAGTTTATTATGTAACCTAAAAAGCCCCTATCTGCTCGGCGCCCCTTCAAAGCGTGGGTCCCTGTAGACATCCTCAGCAAGGTAAACGCAGGGATGGTCGGGGTGTTCCCCTCAAAATTATTCCGCAGCGCGAAGGCCTCTCGTCTGTGGCTCCGTTGGAGCACAAGATTAAATCAGCGAATGCGATTATCCTGTCGAGGCTGCGCAGGTCCCCTTGGGGCTTCCCCTGAAAACAATCCGCAGATCGAATTGCCCCGTCGCGCGAAGCGCACGACGGGGCAATTCATGATCGAGGACGTTTTCAGGGGAAGCCCCAAGGGGGCCGGTGAGAGCAATGAGGCAGGGCGCTACAGGTACTCGATTTGAGCGCCTTCCGTGTCGCACGTTAGAATATGCGTCTCACATTTGGGGAACTGCTCGCGCAGCTTGACCTGCAGGAACTTTGCCACGATGGTGTCGTCGGTCACGGCCATGAGGGTCGAGCCGGAGCCACTGATCCAGATGGTCTTGGCGCCGCCGTTAAGGCAGGTGTCGCGCACGGCGTTGTAGTCGGGGATGAGGCGGCGGCGATAGGGCTCCTGGATACGGTCGTCGTTGGCGGCGGCAATCAGGTTAAGGTCGCCGGTTTCCAGGCCGCGCGTCATGCCGGCGATGCGGCCCATTTGCCATACGGCGGTGGAGAGTGGAATCTCCTGCGGCACAACCTTGCGTGCTTCGCTCGTATGCACCTCGTAGGGCGGAATCACGGTAATAAAACGCAGGCGATCGCTCACCTCGTAGCGCAGGCACTGGGGGAGCGAATCGGTCGGCGTAAAGGAGCAGACGGCGCCGCCCAGGATGGCAGGGGCGACGTTATCGGGATGGCCCTCGACCTCGGTGGCAATGCGGACGAGCTCAGCGCGGTCGACGGTGTGGCCTGTCAGTGCGGCGGCGGCCATAATGCCGGCGACGACGCAGGTGGAGCTGGAACCCAGGCCACGGGCGACGGGCACGTCGGTCTGAACGTCGATAGCAACGGGAAAAGCCGGCTCGCCCCACGCGGCCAGAGCATCGACAAAGCTCACATAGACCAGGTTATTCTCGTTTTGGAACTCCTCGGGGCAGCCCGTGATGCTGAGCTTGTCGGCGCGCTCGAAGGTGAAGTGCGAGTAGAGGCTAACGGCCATGCCGAGGGTGTCGTAGCCGATGCCTAGGTTGGCGCTGGTTGCTGGGACGGTGATTTTGATCATGTGAGTCCTCCTGGGCGGGTCTGGCCGTTTAGTTCGCTGCTCGGGCAGTCCTGGCTCGCTCGGAAAGCACATTAAGTGCTTTCCGGCTCGTGCGGAACTCGCGACGAACTAAACGGCCAGACCCGCTCGCATGCTCGTCATCATCCCAAAAGCTAAATAATTAGAAGGTGCGCCGGCTTTCGCCGGCGCTTAATAAGGGATCTAGTTGGTGCTCATTCGTTTTGCTGCAGACTCGATGTAGCTTGCCATCTCATCGACGTCGCAGACGTCTTCGAAGCGGACGGGCTTGGATTCGAGTTCGGCGAGCTGGGTCGGGGCGACCGTGTTGGTGGCCTGCTCGAGCACACGCATAGCCTCAAAATCATCCTCGGGAACGTCGAGGCCCAGGGCGTCGCAGCAGGCGCGCGGGAACTTGTAGGGGCTTGCGGTCGAAAGCAGCACGCGGGCCTTGGCACCCTCGGCGGGAGCGATTTTTTCAAAGACGTGATAGCCGCAAGCGGTGTGCGGGTCGATCACGTAGCCGTTCGCGTCCCAGCAGCTTTTGATGGCAGCGCGGACCTCGTCCTCGCTGGCCCAACCGCAGCCAAAGACGCTCTGAATCTTTGCCAGCAGGTCAGCGGGAACCTCGTAGCGACCAGTCTGTGCCAGCTGCTCCATAAGGCCGGCAACGAGTTCGCAGTCGCCATCGGACAGGAAGTAGAGCATGCGCTCGAGGTTGGAGCTGACGAGGATGTCCATCGACGGCGAGATGGTCGTGAAGAACGGGCGGTTACGGTCGTAAACGCCGGTGGTCAGGAAGTCGGCAAGCACGTTGTTCTTGTCGCTCGCCACGACGAGCTTGGCGACGGGCAGACCCATGCGCTTGGCATAGTAGCCGGCCAGGATATCGCCAAAGTTGCCGGTCGGTACGCAGAACTCCACGGCGTCGCCGGCCTCGATGGCGCCGGCGCGCAACAGCTGCGCATAGGCGGCAAAGTAGTAGACGACCTGCGGTACCAGACGGCCGACGTTGATGGAGTTGGCGCTCGAAAGCACCGTGCCGGCGGCCTCCAGACGCTCGGCAAGCTCCTTATCGGCAAAGATGCGCTTGACGGCGCTCTGGGCGTCGTCAAAGTTGCCGCGGATGCCGCAGACGGCGACGTTGTCGCCCTCCTGCGTGGACATCTGCAGGTTCTGGACGCGGCTGACCTTGCCCTCGGGATAAAAGACGGTGATGCCCGTGCCCGGAGCGTCGGCAAAACCGGCGAGCGCGGCCTTGCCCGTGTCGCCCGACGTGGCGGTGACGATCATGATGCGCTCAGCGCCGCCGTCCCTGGCGGAAGTGCGGGCCATCAGACGGGGGAGCATCTGCAGGGCGACGTCCTTGAAGGCGCTTGTGGGGCCGCCAAAGAGCTCCATCACATAGGTCTGAGGGGCGTCGGCGCCCGGCGCAGCGTCGAGTTTGACGAGCGGCGTGACCTCTTCGCTCGCGAACGTGCCACGGTATGCCTCGTCGACACACGCCGAAATTTCTTCGGCCGTGTAATCATTCAGTAACATTCCCAACACATCTTGAGCGATTTCAAAGTACGATTTATCTGCAAGCGAGCTGATATCGACCTGCTGGGTGCCGAGCTCGTCCGAGACAAACAAACCTCCGTCGGGAGCGATGCCGGTGCGGATTGCCACCTTACTTGAGCACGATAAAGTGCGTCCTCGTGTACTATGATAAGTTCCCATATAACACTGCTCCTCGGATGCCTTGGTCCCAATCGGTGAAACCATGGTATCAGAGCGCGCAAAACAGGTTTGCAGAGGCTTTTAGAAAGGTAACCTCAAGCCCATGATTAAGATTGCCAAGTTTGGCGGCTCGTCGGTCGCCGACGCCGAACACTTCAAAAAGATCAAGGCCATCGTCGACGCC